>NZ_JAAGPK010000065.1:0-43123 GCF_017104685.1 Burkholderia sp. Tr-20355
TTCTTATGAAACCTTTTATTGGTATTCAAGTGGTATCAATCTGGCGCTAAATTGGCATCGATGCACGGCGCCCGTCCGGCGGGGGCGGGACGAAAAAAACCTCGCGTGATGCGAGGTTCGTTCCGGACGGCGGCGGCGCGATCGGCCGCACGCGGGTCAGGCGGGCATCAGTCGCGGCGGGCGCGCACGGGTGCTTCCTGCGCCTTCTGCCGTGCTTCGAGCCACATCGCGTTGACGATGCCGAACGACAGCGCGACGCCGATACCGAGAATCCAGCTGAAATACCACATGATCCGACTCCTTGCGAAACGATGGGCGAGGGCGCGGCGTGCCCCGGCCCGGTTCTTCAATACATCGAGTGCTTGTTCTCTTCGAGCGTCTGGCGCGTGACCTTGCCGCGCATCACGCGATACACCCAGCTCGTGTAGAGCAGGATGATCGGCAGGAACACGATCACCGCGAACAGCATCACCTGCAGCGTCAGGTGGCTCGACGTCGAATCCCACACGGTCAGGCTGCTGCGCGGGTCGAGCGACGACGGCATGATGAACGGGAACATCGAGAAGCCCGCGGTCAGGATCACGCCGGTGATCATCAGCCCCGTGCAGAAGAAGGCCGTCTTCTCCTGCTTCGAGCCGGCGAGCAGCAGCGCGAGCAGGCCGCCCGCGATGCCGACCACGGGGGCGGCGATCATCCACGGGAATTCGCCGTAGTTCGCGAGCCACAGGCCCGAGCCGGCGGCGACATCCTTGAGCAGCGGGTTCGCGACGGTGTCGGTCGGCGCGGCATGCGTGATGTGGAAGCCGCCGATGGTCGACGCGACCAGCACGCCGGCCAGCACGAACAGCACGACCGCGAGCAACGACGCCACGCGCAGCGCGATCGAGGCGCGGCGCGCGATCACGCCGTCGGTCTTCATCTTGATGAACGCGGCGCCGTGCGCGACGAGCATCGTGAGGCTGACGAGCCCGCACAACAGCGCGAACGGGTTCAGCAGCGCCCAGAAGCCGCCGTAGTAGGTCACGCGCAGGTCGCTGTCGAACTTGAACGGCACGCCCTGCAGCAGGTTGCCGAACGCGACGCCGAACACGAGCGCCGGCACGAAGCCGCCGACGAACAGGCCCCAGTCCCAGCCGGCACGCCAGCGCGGGTCGGGCCGCTTGCTGCGGTAGTCGAAGCCCACCGGCCGGAAGAACAGCGCGAACAGCACGAGCAGCATCGCGAAGTAGAAGCCGGAGAACGACGCCGCGTAGACGAGCGGCCAGGCGGCGAACATCGCGCCGCCCGCCGTGATCAGCCACACCTGGTTGCCTTCCCAAGTCGCGCCGACGGTGTTGACGATGATGCGGCGCTCGTCGTCGGTCTTGCCGAGGAACGGCAGCAGCGCGGTCGCGCCCATGTCGAAGCCGTCGGTGACGGCGAAGCCGATCAGCAGCACGCCGACGAGCAGCCACCAGATCAGCTTGAGAGTTGCATAGTCCATAGCGATTCCTTGTTCCGTTTCGGGTGCGTGCTCACGCCGGGGCGCGCTCGCTGGCGGCCGCGAGTTCGTGGTGATAACGGCCGGTATGCAGCGACGACGGGCCGAGGCGCGCGTACTTGAACATCAGCGTGATCTCGATGACGAACAGGACGGTGTAGAACAGGATGAAACCCGCGAGACTCAGGTACAGGTCGCTCGGCTGCAGGCTCGACGCGGACAGGTGCGTCGGCAGGATGCCCGCGATCGTCCACGGCTGGCGGCCGAGCTCGGCGACCACCCAGCCGAATTCCGCGGCCAGCCACGGCAGCGGGATCGCCCACACCGCATAGCGGAGGAACCAGCGGCGGTTGTCCTGCAGCAGTTCGCGGCGCGCGCAGAACCAGAACGCGGCGACGAAGGTCGCGAGGAACAGGAAGCCGAGGAACACCATGATCCGGAACGAGAAGAACACGGGCGCGACCGGCGGAATCGTCTTCTTCGCGGCGGCCTTGATCTGCTCCGGCGTCGCATCGACGACGTTCGGCGTGAACTGCTTGAGCATCAGCCCGTAGCCGAGATACTGCTTGTGCTGGTCGAACAACGCGCGCGTGGCCGCGCTCGTGTCGCCTTCCTTCAGCTTCTGCAGCGCGCCGTACGCGATCATCCCGCTCTGGATGTGCTCCTCGCTGTGCTTCGCGAGATCGCGCAGGCCGATCACGGGCTCGTCGATCGAGCGCGTCGCGATCAGGCCGAGCGCGTACGGGATCTTGATCGCGTAGTCGGTGCGCTGTTCTTCCTGGTTCGGAATGCCGATCAGCGTGAACGACGCGGGCGCCGGCTGCGTTTCCCATTCGGATTCGATCGCGGCGAGCTTCATCTTCTGCACTTCGCCGGTCGTGTAGCCCGATTCGTCACCGAGCACGATCACGCACAGCGTCGCCGCGAGGCCGAAGCCGGCCGCGACCGCGAACGAGCGCAGCGCGAAGTCGACGTCGCGCTTCTTCAGCAGGTACCACGACGACACGCCGAGCACGAACATCGCGGCCGTCACGTAGCCGGCCGACACCGTATGCACGAACTTCACCTGCGCGACCGGGTTGAACAGCACGTCGAACAGGCTGGTCAGCTCCATGCGCATCGTCTGGTAGTTGAACTCGGCGCCGACCGGGTTGTTCATCCAGCCGTTCGCGACGAGGATCCACAGCGCGGACAGGTTCGAGCCCAGCGCGACGAGGAACGTGACGATCAGGTGCTTGACCTTCGACAGGCGGTTCCAGCCGAAGAAGAACAGGCCGACGAAGGTCGATTCGAGGAAGAACGCCATCAGCCCCTCGACCGCGAGCGGCACGCCGAAGATGTCGCCGACGTAGTGCGAGTAGTACGACCAGTTCGTGCCGAACTGGAATTCGAGCGTGATGCCGGTCGTCACGCCCATCGCGAAGTTGATTCCGAACAGCTTGCCCCAGAACTGCGTCATGTCCTTGTAGACCTGCTTGCCGGTCATCACGTAGACCGCTTCCATGATGACGAGCAGCCAGGACAGGCCGAGCGTCAGCGGCACGAACAGGAAGTGGTAGAGCGCCGTGATGCCGAACTGCAGACGTGACAGATCGACGACATCGCTACTTATCATGGTGGTCTCCCTCGGTAGATGCAGGCGCCGGTACCGAGAGCAGCTTCTCGGCGACGGCGGCAGGCGGAAGCGACATGTGCTCGGCCTGCGGATGATTGAAGAATGCGTATTTGAGCGACATCAGGAGGATCAGCTTGACGATCAGCACCAGGGTGATGTCGCGGGCGAGGGTCGGTCCGCGTGCCCACGCGGCGATGCGCGCGCGCCAGCCGATCGTGCCGGGCGGCCGCGGGGAAGGCGGCGCAGGCTCTTTATTGATCGAGATCAAGGTGATTATCCTGAATCGATTTACGTCGGATTTGGGGCGACTTTACGTCGGATTTATGACGGCCGTGAAGCTGTTTTAATCCTTTTGCGCCTGACATGCCAATTTTAAAAGGACTGCTTTCCGATGCCGAGTGCTGCGCTGCGGCAGACCGTCGCGAAACGGGGGGCAAAAGTTGAGGCAGATCAAGGTTATGCGGAAGGGGCCCGCAAATGGCCGAATACCTGATGAATCAGCTCAATTAATCGGCGGAGAAACGGGAAGAGAAACGAGCGGAGAAACGGGAAGAGAAGCGGGAAGAGAAGCGCATGCGGAAGCGCGTGAAAATCCGCGAAAAAGACGGGCGAAAAAAAACCGCTGCCGGTCGGGCAGCGGTTTTCGACGAGGCGCGCTCGAGCGCCGGGGATTTACGCGTATTCGGCGAGGGCCGTGCGCATCTTTTTCATTGCGCTCGCTTCGATCTGGCGGATGCGTTCCGCGGACACGCCGAATTCGGCGGCGAGATCGTGCAGCGTCGAGCCGCCCGAGCCGTCGTCGTCGACGTGCAGCCAGCGCGCCTCGATGATGCGGCGGCTGCGCGCGTCGAGTGCCTCGAGCGCCTGCGCGATGCCATCCGTCTGCAGCATGTCGCGCTGACGCGCGGCGAGCACGGCGGTCGGCTCGTTGTGCGAGTCGGCCAGGTAGGCGATCGGCGCGTACGATTCCTCGCCGTCTTCCACCTGCCCTTCGAGCGCGATATCGCCGCCCGACAGGCGCGTTTCCATCTCGGTCACGTCTTCGCGCTTGACGTTGAGTTCCTGCGCGAGACCGTCGATTTCCTCGGGCGTCATCGCCTGCATGGACTTCTTGTGGCTGCGCAGGTTGAAGAACAGCTTGCGCTGCGCCTTCGTCGTCGCGACCTTCACCATGCGCCAGTTGCGCAGGATGTACTCGTGGATCTCGGCCTTGATCCAGTGGATCGCGTACGACACCAGGCGCACGTTTTGCGCCGGGTCGAAACGCTTCACCGCCTTCATCAGGCCGATGTTGCCTTCCTGGATCAGGTCGCCGTGCGGCAGGCCGTAGCCGAGATAGTTGCGTGCGACCGACACGACCAGACGCAGGTGCGACAGCACGAGGCGGCGCGCCGAGTCGAGGTTGTTGTCCTCGCGGAATTCGGTTGCGTACCGGCGTTCCTCTTCGGCGGTCAGCAGCGGAATGCGGTTGACGGCCTGGATGTACGCGTCGATGTTGCCGAGCTGGCCGGGCAACATCGATTGGGCTGCGAGCGCCAGCGAGCCTGCCGATTCGGCCTTGGCCGGCGTCGGGCTCAGGGTGTTCGGGAGGGTCAGGGCGTTGCTCACTAAAAACTCCTTTGGAATCAGGGACAAACCCCCGGTCTCGAATGAGATTCCGTGGGCCATCTTAGCACTCCCGGAAGACGAGTGCTAATCCTTAGAGCGGACGTGGGCATCCGAGTTCCCGTTTTTCTATCGAAGAAGTCGAATCGATAGTCTAATCTGCGACCCGGGGCGCGACGCGAAGTTCCGTAAACCATTGTTTCTGATGGTAATCAGTAGACGATTTCGATTTTTGCCGTTTTGGAAGCAAGCCATTTCGCTTCGTGATGCCGATCCGAAAAGTCCTTTACCATACCATTCAGTTCGCTCGGGCCAGGCCGTCGCGGCAGGCTCCATTCAACCCAAAAAGTTGGAGTGTCAGATGAACAATAAGAAGAATCGCCGGCCCCGCAGCCGGCTTGCGCTGCATGCGTTGCTGGCGGCGTCCCTGCTGGGCGGATCGGGTGCGGCGTTCGCGGATCGATGGGGGATCCAGGCGGGCGGCGGGTTTTCGGATCGGCGCGGGATCGACAAGGGCGACTTGGGCGTCGTGTGGGATCCGGGCTGGAACTGGTGGCAGGTCGGCGGCTGGCACTTCGCGTTCGTCGTCGAAGGGCACGCCGGATACTGGCACACGGGCGGCAACGTCCACGGCAGCATCGGCGAATTCGGCGTGACGCCGTTGTTCCGCTTCATCAAGAGCACGGGCGAGATTCGCCCGTTCATCGAGGCGGGCGGCGGGGTCCGGCTCCTGACCCATCCGACGATCTCGAACAACTTCTCGCTGTCGACCGCGTTCCAGTTCGCGCCGACCGGGGGCGTCGGCGTGCAGTTCGGCCAACGGCAACAGTATCAGGTCGGCTACCGTTTTGAACATGTGTCTAACGCGGGTATCAAAGAGCCGAATCCTGGTATAAATTTTCACCAGTTCTACGTGCAGTACAACTTCTGATCCGCACGCCCGCGCACGGCGGGCGCGTTGCCGAGGAGTCAGGCGATGGCGAAGGTGATCGATGCGATCCGCGCGCTCGAGCGCGATCGGTTCCGGGCGATGGTGGACGGGGACGGCGAGGCGCTCGGCGCGCTGCTGTCGGACAAGGTGTTCTTCGTGCACACCAACGGCAAACGCGAAACCAAGCAGCAGTTCATCGATGCCATCGTCACCGGCCGCCGCCGCTATCGCCAGATCGAAATCCAGTCGCAGGACGTGCTGCCGGTCGGCGGCGAAACCTGCGTCGTCACCGGGCGCGCGTTGATCGAGATGGAAACGAACAACGGCGGCCTGGTCTTCCCGATCGCCTATACGTCCGTCCACACCGAGGAACAGGGGCGCTGGTGCCTGCTCGCGTGGCAGGCGACGCGATGCGCGACCGAGACATGAGCGCGCGTCGCGCTCCTTTTCATGCCCCCGAATCGAGCGGCCTTCTGGGCCGCTTTTTGCTGGCCCGTGCGGCGCGGATCGCGCGGCGCACGGGCGGTCGTTCCGCTCGCTGACGTTTGAACGCTCGGTCGATGCGCGGCCGTCAGGCCGCCGCGCGGTGGTCCGTGCAGTGCCACGCCGATCGGTTGATCGCACTGACGACCGCGTCGAGCGCGGCGCTCGCCGCATCGGCATGCAGGCCGACGCCGTGCCGCAGCGGTGCGTCGCCGACCCGGCAGCCGACCGATACCGCGAACCGTCCGTCCGTCGCGCGCACCGATTCGCACGACGCGACGTCGATCGCGGCGCCGGCCGCCGCCGCGAAGGCCGCGGCGAATCGTCGCACGGCGTCCTCCGGCGCCGACTCGGTCGCGGCCGCGGGCGCCGCCGCGATCTCGCGGTTCTGCCAGCGCGCGCTGCCGCCGTGGCGCGCGGCCGGGCCGTCGGTCTCGAAGAATTCGCGCGTGAACAGCGCGCAGATCGCGTCGCCCGTCACTTCCTCGCCGGATGCGTCCGCGAGCGTCTGCACCGCGTGGCTGAATTCGATCTGCACGCGCCGCGTCGGCGTGAAGCCCATCCCGCGTTCGAGCAGGAACGTCGCGCCGCCCTTGCCGGACTGGCTGTTCACGCGGATCACCGCGTCATAGCTGCGGCCGAGGTCGGCCGGGTCGATCGGCAGGTACGGCACTTCCCAGACCGCGTCGGGGCGTTGCTGCGCGAAACCCTTGCGGATCGCGTCCTGGTGCGAGCCCGAGAACGCGGTGAACACGAGGTCGCCCGCGTACGGGTGGCGCGGGTGCACGGGAATCTGGTTGCAGCGTTCGACGACGCGGCGCACCGCGTCGATGTCGGAGAAGTCGAGGCCCGGGTCGATGCCCTGCGTGTAGAGGTTCAGCGCGAGCGTGACGAGATCGACGTTGCCGGTGCGTTCGCCGTTGCCGAACAGGCAGCCCTCGATGCGGTCGGCGCCCGCGAGCAGCGCGAGTTCGGCCGCCGCCACCGCGGTGCCGCGGTCGTTGTGCGGATGCACCGACAGCACGATGCTGTCGCGATACGCGAGGTTGCGGTCCATCCATTCGATCTGGTCGGCGAACACGTTCGGGCTCGCGGCTTCGACGGTGGCCGGCAGGTTGACGATCATCTTGTGGTCGCGGGTCGGGCGCCACGTCTGCGCGACCGCGTCGCAGATCTCGCGTGCAAACGTCAGCTCGGTCATGCTGAAGGTTTCCGGCGAGTACTGGAAGGTCCACTGCGTGTCGGGGCGCGCGTCGGCGTGCGCCTTGATGATGCGCGTGCCGTCGATCGCGAGCGCCTTCACGTCGTTTTTCGACATCCCGAACACGATGCGGCGGAACGACGGGCACACCGCGTTGTACAGGTGCACGATCGCGCGCGGCACGCCTTCGAGCGCGTCGAACGTGCGGGCGATCAGGTCCTCGCGCGACTGCACGAGCACCTCGATCGTCACGTCGTCGGGAATCCGCTGGTCGTCGATCAGCTTGCGGACGAAATCGAAGTCGGTTTGCGACGCCGACGGAAAACCGACTTCGATCTCCTTGAACCCGATCGCCACCAGCATCTCGAAGAATTCGAGCTTCTGCTCGATGCTCATCGGCTCGATCAGCGACTGGTTGCCGTCGCGCAGGTCGGTGCTCATCCACACGGGCGCGCGCTCGATGGCGCGGGACGGCCAGCGGCGGCCATTGAGGCGGACGGGTTCGAACGGACGGTACTTGTCTTGCGGATTGCGCTGCATCTTCTGGACCTCGGGTCTCAAGTCGCGAGCGAAGACGGGCGGCATGAGCGACGGTTGGCGCTGCCTCGCATCGCCGCGCGCCATTGCGCCGCGGATGCGGATGATCTTCGCGAATCGGCCGACGGATAGACGGACGAATGCTGACGACTTCGGTTGTAAAAACTGCGAGAGGGGTACTGCGAGGAACTGCTGGGAGGGACCGTGCGGACAGCACACGGCGCTACGACAGCCTTAGGCTAGTCGTAGCGATAGCGGCCGCGCTAGGCGGCCGGAGGTAATTCGGAGGGTGTTCGGAAAGGAACGCATGGCAGTCACTCTATGCCAGGATGCGGGCGCGTGTCAAATGGTCGGGACAAAGGGGCCGGTCGCGGCCGCGTCGTCAGCGTGCGATGCGCGCGATCTCCACGATCGTCGCGACCTGCCGCGCCACCGTGTCCGGCACCGGCACCTCGCCGCGCAGCACGGCGTCCGTCCACGCGGCCGTGGTCGCCGCATCGCGCGCTTCCGGCAGCGCGACGGGCGGCGCATCGGTCGACGAACGCTCGGCCTCGATCAGCGTGTCGCACACGCCGTCGTGCAGCCAGTCGACCTGCACCTGGCGCCGCGTATCGGCGACGGCTTCGCCCTCGGTGCCGCGCGCGAGCAGCGCGCCGCCCAGCGCGGCGTCCGGATGATCGCGAAACAGCTGCGCGAGGCTGTCGCGGTACGGCGGATGCGTGTAGTTGACGAGCCGCAGCCCGGCCGGCGCGAACGGCTGCAGGATCTTCACGAGCGTGTGCGTCGAGTTGCGTACGCCGAGCACGCTGCGCATCGACAGCAGGCGGGCGATGCGCGGCGCCAGGACGCCGATCGGTGCGAACGCGACGCGGCGCTCGGCCAGCATGTCCTCGATCGCATCGTGCGACGCCGACGGCGCGAGCGACAGCGCGGAGAAGATCTCCGCGCTCGTCACGCGACCGGGATCGCGCTCCACGCCGTGCACGAGCGCCGGTACGCCTTCGCGCGCGAGCAGCAGCGCGAGCAGCGGCACGAGGTTCGGCTGCTTGCGCGCACCGTTGTAGCTCGGGATCGCGACCGGGCGGAACGCGGCGTCCTGCACGTGCACGGGCTCGAACGACGCCTGCGCGGCGGCGAGCATCGCGGCCAGTTCGTCGGCGGTTTCGCCCTTCAGCCGATAGGCGATCAGGATCGCGCCGAGTTCGACGTCCGACACGCGTGCGTCGAGCATCGCGCGGTAGAGCGCGAACGTGTCCTCGGCGGACAGCGCGCGCGCGCCGTTCGGGCCGCGGCCGATTTCCTTGATGAAGCGGGCGCAAGGGAACGGAGCGGCGGCGGTGTCGGGGGAAGCGGTCATCGGGGCGTGGGGCGGGCGGCCGGCATCGGGCCGCGCGGTGAGCGGTGAGGAATGCCCGAGTATCGCACGGGCGCGGCCGCGCATCGTGCCGCGCTACACTCTGGGTCCCGGCGGTGCGCGCGCCGGTTGCGCCGCGCCCGTGCCGTTGCCGGCCGAATACGACCAACAGAGACATCCCATGAAGCTCTACAGCTATTTCCGCAGTTCCGCGTCGTACCGCGTGCGGATTGCCCTGAACCTGAAGCGGCTGCCGTTCGACTATGTTCCCGTGCACATGCTGCGCGACGGCGGCGAGCAACTGAAGGACGCGTACCGCGCAGTGAATCCGGACGCGGTCGTGCCGACGCTGGTCGACGGCGACGCGACGCTGCAGCAGTCGCTCGCGATCATCGAGTATCTCGAGGAAATCCATCCCGAGCCCGCGCTGCTGCCGAAGCAGCCGGTCGATCGCGCATACGTGCGCGCGATCGCGCTGCAGATCGCGTGCGAAATCCATCCGCTGAACAACCTGCGCGTGCTGAAGTACCTGAAGCACACGATGAAGGTGCCCGAGGAGGCGAAGAGCGCGTGGTACCGGCACTGGATCGAGGCCGGCTTCGAGACGCTCGAGACGCGTCTCGCGAGCGATCCGCGCACCGGCAAGCTGTGCTTCGGCGACACGCCGACGCTCGCCGACGTGTGCCTCGTGCCGCAGGTGTTCAACGCGAACCGCTTCTCGATCGATACCACGCGCTTCCCGACGATCCAGCGGATCGCCGACCACGCCGCGGCGCTCGACGCGTTCAAGGCCGCCGAGCCGGGCGCGCAGCCCGACGCGGAATGAGCGCGCCGCGCCGCCGGTGACGAGCGGGCGCGCATGAAAAAGGGCGCCCGAAGGCGCCCCGTGCGGTGCGTGCCGGCGAGGGTCAGCCGAGCAGCGCGTCCGCGAATTCCACCGCGCTGAACGGCTGCAGGTCCTCGACCTTTTCGCCGACGCCGATGAAGTAGACGGGCACCGGGCGTTGCCGCGCGATCGCGGCGAGAATCCCGCCCTTCGCGGTGCCGTCGAGCTTCGTGACGATCAGGCCCGTGAGGCCGAGCGCGTCGTCGAATGCCTTCACCTGCGTGAGCGCGTTCTGGCCGGTGTTCGCGTCGATCACCAGCAGCACTTCGTGCGGCGCGCCGTCGTGCGCCTTCGCAATCACGCGCTTTACCTTCTTCAGCTCTTCCATCAGGTGGAGCTGCGTCGGCAGGCGGCCGGCCGTATCGGCCATCATCACGTCGATCTTGCGCGCGCGCGCGGCGCTGACCGCGTCGAAGATCACCGCGGCCGGATCGCCGCTTTCCTGCTGCACGACCGTCACGTTGTTGCGCTCGCCCCAGACCGCGAGCTGCTCGCGCGCGGCCGCGCGGAACGTATCGCCCGCGGCCAGCAGTACCGACTGGTCGAAGCTCTGCAGATGCTTCGCGAGCTTGCCGATGCTGGTCGTCTTGCCCGCGCCGTTCACGCCGGCGATCATCATCACGAGCGGCTGCGCGCGGCCGAGCATCAGCGATTTCTCGAGCGGCGTCAGCAGTTCGACGAGCAGGTCGTGCAGCGCGCCCTTTACCTGCTGCGGGTCGGTCAGCCGGCCCGTGCGCACCTTTTCGCGCAGCGCGCCGAGCAGGTACTCGGTCGCATCGACGCCCGCGTCGGACATCAGCAGCGCGGTTTCGAGCTCCTCGTACAGATCCTCGTCGATCTTCGTGTTGACGAAGACGCCGGTGATGCTCGAGCCCGTCTTCGCGAGCCCCGTTTTCAGGCGCGCGAGCCACGACTTCTTCGCGGACGCGTCCTGCAGCGGCGGCGGGACGATCTCGACCGTCTCGACGACCTCGTCGCGGCCGTCGTTGGTCGGCGTGACCGTCATCACGACGGCCGGCGCGGCCGGTTGCGCGGGTGCCTGCGGCACGTCGGCCGCGGGCGGGGCCACGGGCGCATCGGACGGCTCGTCCGCTTGCTGCGCGTCGGCCGATTGCGATTCCGCCGGATCGGGCTCCTGCGATTTCTTGAATCGTTTGAAGAAACTGAACATGGTCTGACGTCGGGAAGAGGGCAGGCCCGCCGAGAGAGGCGGGGCGCTGGGCGGGCCGTTCTGCGTTCGCGCGGGCGCGGCGCACGGCGACCGAAACCGTGCATTTTATCAGTGCGGCGTGGCGCTCGCGTCAGCGCGCGCCGCCGCTGTGGTAACGTGCGCCTGTTTGGCGGTGCGCCCCTGCGCGCGCCCGGTCCCTCCGTCGTCGATATCCCGTATGTCCCGTTCCTCTTCCGGCCGCCCGGCGGCCCCTCCTGCCCGCGGCAAGCCGCACACGATCCGCATCATCGGCGGCGACTGGAAGCGCACGCCGCTCGCGGTGCTCGATCTCGACGGCCTGCGGCCGACGCCCGACCGCGTGCGCGAGACGCTGTTCAACTGGCTTGGCCAGGATCTCGAAGGCCGCCGCTGCCTCGACCTGTTCGCGGGCACCGGCGCGCTCGGCTTCGAGGCCGCGTCGCGCGGCGCGGCGGGCGTCGTGATGGTCGAGCGTCACCCGCGCGCCGCGCAGCAGCTGCGGGCGATCAAGGACAAGCTCGGCGCCCGTTCGGTCGAGGTTGCCGAGGCCGATGCGCTGCGGCTCGCAGCCGGGCTCACGCCGGGCGCGTTCGACGTCGTGTTTCTCGATCCGCCGTTCGGCGAACCGGCCGTGCTCGATCGCGCGATCGCGCTGGCGGCGCCGCTCGTCGCGGCGGGCGGCGCGCTGTACGTCGAAACGGGGGCGGAACTCGACCCGGCCGCGCACGAGGCGCTCGCGGGCTGGGAGGTGGTGAAGCACGGCAAGGCCGGCGCGGTTCACTATCATTTGCTGCGGCGCGAAAATGATGAATAATGCGCGTTCCATACGAGGCGGCGCGCCGCAAAGGCGACGCATGCCCATCTCGGCAGTGGCGTGCGCATCGCGCGGCTGCCATCCCGTTTGCGTGATGACAGGAGGAGCGACATGGTAGTCGCCGTGTATCCCGGTACGTTCGATCCGCTGACGCGCGGGCACGAAGACCTCGTGCGGCGTGCGTCGAGCATTTTTGATACGCTGGTCGTGGGCGTCGCCGACAGCCGCGCGAAAAAGCCGTTTTTCTCGCTCGAAGAACGTCTGACGATTGCGAACGAGGTGCTCGGCCATTACCCGAACGTGAAGGTGATGAGTTTCACCGGCCTCCTGAAGGATTTCGTCCGGACCAACAACGCACGCGTGATCGTGCGCGGCCTGCGTGCCGTGTCCGATTTCGAATATGAGTTCCAGATGGCGGGGATGAACCGCTACCTGTTGCCCGACGTCGAGACGATGTTCATGACGCCGTCCGATCAGTACCAGTTCATCTCGGGGACGATCGTGCGCGAAATCGCGCAGTTGGGCGGCGATGTCAGCAAGTTCGTGTTCCCGTCCGTCGAGAAGTGGCTGACCGAGAAAGTGACGGCGATGGGAGGCCCTGCCGCGTGATGCGGCGCCGGCCGGTTTCGTCGCGAAGCCGGCCGCCGGCCTGAGGAAGTGAGATCAGTATGGCTTTGATGATTACCGACGAGTGCATCAATTGCGACGTGTGCGAGCCCGAGTGCCCGAACGGCGCGATTTCGATGGGCCCGGACATCTACGTGATCGACCCGAACAAGTGCACCGAGTGCGTCGGCCATTTCGACGAACCGCAGTGCCAGCAGGTGTGTCCGGTCGAATGCATTCCGCGCGATCCGCAGCATGACGAATCGCATGCGCAATTGATGGAGAAGTATCACGCGCTGATCGCCGTGAAGGGCGACGACGTATCGTGATCCGGCAGTGACGCGCGCCCGTTGATGGGCGAGCGCGCGTCCTGCGTTCAGAGCGGCGCCACCCGGCGCCGGTTCTTCCGTATCAGGCCAGCCACTCGCGCAACGCCGCGACGAGCGCGTCGCATTCGGCGTCGGTGCCGACCGTGATGCGCAGGTGCTGGTCGATCCTCGGCAGCCGGAAGTGCCGCACGAAAATTTCCCGTTCCTTCAGTTTCGCCGCGATCGTGCCCGCATCGTGCGCGGGATGGCGCGCGAACACGAAATTCGCCGCCGACGGCACGATGTCGAAGCCGAGCGCGTCGAGCGCGTGCGTGAGCCGCGTCCGGCTGTCGACCACGCGCCGGCAGGTCGCGTCGAAATAGTCGGTGTCTTCATACGCGGCCTGCGCGGCGACCTGCGCGAGCCGGTCGAGCGGATAGGAGTTGAAGCTGTCCTTCACGCGGTTCAGTGCGTCGATCAGCGCCGCATCGCCGAACGCGAAGCCGACGCGCATGCCGGCGAGCGAGCGCGCCTTCGACGTCGTGTGCACGACGAGCAGGTTCGGATGACGGTCGATCAGCGTAATCGCCGACTGCGCGCCGAAATCGACATACGCCTCGTCGATCACGACGACCGATGACGGGTTCGCGGCCGCGATCCGCTCGACATCCGCGAGCGGCAGCGCGCGCCCGGTCGGCGCATTCGGGTTCGGAAACAGCACGCCGCCGGCATCGTCGAGGTAGTCGTCGACACGGATCGAGAAGTCGTCCGCGAGCGGCACGATCGCGGTCTCGACACCGTACAGTCGCGCGTAGGTCGGATAGAAGCTGTACGTGATGTCCGGAAAGCGCAGCGGCCGGTCGTGCTTCAGCAGCGCCTGGAACGTGTGCGCGAGCACCTCGTCGGAGCCGTTGCCGACGAACACCTGCTCGGGCTTGATGCGGTGATGGGCCGCGACCGTCTCGCGCAGCGCGCGCGCGACCGGGTCGGGATAACGACGCAGCGTGTCGCCGGTCGTGCCGAGTTCGCGTGCGATCGCCGCGACGACGCGCGGCGACGGCGGATAGGGATTCTCGTTGGTGTTCAGCTTGACGGGGTGCGCGAGCGCGGGCTGCTCGCCCGGCACGTAAGGCACGAGTTGCTGAACGACGTCGCTCCAGTAACGGCTCACCGCTTGGCTCCTGTCGGGCAAAACGTCGAGATTACCGCATGTGCGCGTCGTAGTGGGGCGGGCGCAGCCGCCCGGCGACGCCGGACGGCCCGATGCACCGGGCCGGTGCGAGCGGCGATCAGTTGCGATGCAGTTGCATCGTCGCGCGGTCGAGTTCGCCCTTGACGACCATCGGCATCACGGCGAGCGCGCGTTCGATCGACGCGTCGATCACGTCCTGCTCCTCGCGGCGCGGCGGCTTCAGCACGAAGTTCGCGACGTCGGGCTTCGCGCCGGCGCGTGCGCTTTCCGGAATCAGGTCGCGCGGATGGCCGATGCCGATCCGCAGCCGCCAGTACTGCTGCGACGACAGGTGCGCGGAGATGTCCTTCAGGCCGTTGTGGCCGCCGCTGCCGCCGCCGAGCTTCAGCTTCACGGTGCCGGGTGGCAGGTCGAGCTCGTCGTGCGCGACGAGGATCTCGTCGGGCAGGATCTTGAAGAATTGCGCGAGCGCGACGACCGACTGGCCGGAGCGGTTCATGTAGGTCTGCGGCTCGAGCAGATGGACTTCCTCGCCGTGCAGGCGCGCTTTCGCGTAGAAGCCGTGGAAGCGGCGTTCGTCGCGCAGCGTCGTGCCGGCTTCGCGGGCGAGCTGGTCGATCAGCCAGAAGCCGGCGTTGTGGCGCGTCGCGGTGTATTCCGCCCCGGGATTGCCGAGGCCGACGATCAGTTTGATCATGACGTTTCGAAGGCGGCAGCGGCCGCCTGGGCGCAGAAAAAGAAAAACCCGCCGGGCAAGCCGCGGCGGGTTGCGTCGACCGTTTCGTGAAACGGATCGATGGGGCGCGTAGGCAGCCGCTTAGGCAGCCGGCGTTTCGCCTTCGGCTGCGTCCGACACGGCACCAGCCGGGACCGTCGCCGAAGCGATGACCGGGTTTTCCGCGTCGATGTGCGCGACCAGCGCGACGCCCTTCGGCAGCGTGATGTCCTTCGCGTGCAGCGATTGACCGGCTTCGATCTTCGACAGGTCGACTTCGAGGAACTCCGGCAGGTCGGCCGGCAGGCACTCGATTTCGATTTCCGTCGCGACGTGCGAAACGATCGCGCTCGACAGCTTCACGGCCGGGCTGACTTCCGCGTTCAGGAAGTGCAGCGGTGCCTTCGTGTGCAGCTTCTTCTTCGCGTCAACGCGCTGGAAGTCCACGTGCAGCACCAGTTGCTTGAACGGGTGGTATTGCACGTCGCGCAGCAGAACCTGTTGCGACTGGCCAGCCACTTCGAGGT
Source organism: Burkholderia sp. Tr-20355 (assembly GCF_017104685.1). NCBI lineage: Bacteria > Pseudomonadati > Pseudomonadota > Betaproteobacteria > Burkholderiales > Burkholderiaceae > Burkholderia > Burkholderia sp. Tr-20355. Next base: position 15,444 of record NZ_JAAGPK010000065.1, read on the forward strand.
CGAGGATCGACGAGTGGAAAGCTTCCTTCTTCAGGGCGTGCCACAGGGCGTTGTGATCCAGTTCGATCTTTTGCGGGGCGGCTTCGCCACCGTAAACGATACCCGTGGTCTTGCCAGCGTTGCGCAGGCGGCGGCTCGCACCCGTACCTTGCTGTTGGCGCTCGAAAGCGACGACTTTCATATGATTCTCCAATAGCTGCCCGCGACCAGGCAGTAAAACGGGGCCGTCAAACGGCGGCCCCTGATGAAGCGGCCGGGGTTTCGTCTATCCCGTCCGATTGTGCAAAAAGCGAAGCGTTGCCGCTTCGCTTTCCGCGCATGCTTTGTTCCGTCGATTCGCGATCAGGATTCCGCGAACAGCGACATCACCGAATCGCCGCGGCGGATCCGCGAGAACGTCTCGGCCAGCAGGCTCGCGCTCGTCAGCGAGCGGATCTTCGAGCAGGCCAGCGATTCGGCCGACAGCGGGATCGTGTCGGTGACGACCAGCTCGTCGAGTGCCGAGGCGGCGATGCGATCCGCGGCGCCGCCCGACAGCACGGGGTGCGTCGCGTACGCGAACACCTGCTTCGCACCGCGGTCCTTCAGCACTTGTGCGGCCTTGCAGAGCGTGCCGGCCGTATCGACCATGTCGTCCATGATCACGCAGGTGCGGCCTTCGACTTCACCGATGATGTTCATCACTTCGGCGACGTTCGCCTTCGGGCGACGCTTGTCGATGATCGCGAGATCGCAGTTGAGCTGCTTCGCGAGTGCCCGGGCACGCACCACGCCGCCGACGTCCGGCGACACGACGAGCAGATCCGAGTAGTTCTGCTTGCGCAGGTCGCCCAGCAGGATCGGCGTTGCGTAGATGTTGTCGACCGGGATGTCGAAGAAGCCCTGAATCTGGTCGGCGTGCAGATCCATCGTGATGATCCGCTCGACGCCGGCGATTTCCAGCATGTTCGCGACGATCTTCGCCGAGATCGCGACCCGCGCCGAACGCGGGCGGCGATCCTGACGAGCGTAGCCGAAGTAGGGGATGGCTGCGGTGATCCGGCCGGCGGATGCGCGCTTGAGCGCATCGACCATGATCATCAGTTCCATCAGGTTGTCGTTCGCCGGTGCGCACGTGGATTGCAGGACGAAGACGTCCTTGCCACGCACGTTTTCCTGGATCTCGACCTGGATCTCGCCGTCGGAGAAACGGCTGACCATTGCTTTGCCGAGGGGGATACCAAGGATATTGACGACTTCCTGGGCAAGCGCGGGATTCGCGTTGCCAGTAAAGACCATCAGGCCATCATGGCTGTGGCTGCTCATCGTGCACCTGCTTCAGGCTTGGGGCGGGAAATGCGGGAAAATTTTTGGCAGGGGAGGAAGGACTCGAACCCTCGCATGCCGGAATCAAAATCCGGTGCCTTGACCAACTTGGCGACTCCCCTACACTTAACTGACTGCTTCACCGAACTCGTGTAGGCCGTTCGGCAAAGTAAAACTTCATGACGCGAAAGCGAAGAGCGGATGCTCGTTCAGACTCTCGGCAACTGCACCCTTCCAGCTGGCGGGCAGCTTGGCTTTCGCCGCTTCTGCCTCGTGCTTGCTGTGAAACGCTGCAAACACGCTTGCTCCGGAGCCGGTCATCCTCGCGGGGGTCACATCATACAACCATTTGACCGCCTGCGCAACTTCCGCGTACTTACTTGTTACAACTTCCTGCATGTCGTTCCGGCCGAAGCTATCTGGCCATCCCGCATCGCTGGTTTGCTGTGCAAGAAAGTCAGCAATTGTGACGGGCTTCGTATCTCTTGTCAACAACTCATCTGAAAATATTTCAGCGGTCGGGACATGAACGCTTGGCGTCACAACCAAGAACCAGCGAGTCGGCAATTCTACCTCAGCTAATTCTTCTCCGATACCCTCTGCGAACGCATTTTTTCCAAAAATAAAAAACGGGACGTCGGCGCCGAGTTTGACCGCGAGCGACTGCAGCTCGGCACGCGGCAGGTCGAGCTGCCACAGGCGGTTCAGCGCGAGCAGCGTCGTCGCCGCGTCGGAGCTGCCGCCGCCGAGACCCGCGCCCATCGGCAGGCACTTGTCGATCTCGATGTCGACGCCGTGCGCGGTGCCCGTATGCGTTTTCAGCAGGTTGGCCGCGCGCACGACGAGATCGCTTTCCTCGGGCACGCCGGGCACGTCGGTGACGCGTGCGACGCGACCGTCGTCGCGCAGCGTGAAGTGCAGCGTATCGCCCCAGTTCAGCAGCTGGAACACGCTCTGCAGGTCGTGATAGCCGTTCGGGCGACGGCCGGTGATGTGCAGGAACAGGTTGAGTTTCGCGGGCGCAAGGCAGTTGCGCAGCGAGCGGGTCGAATCGGTCATGCGTATGTCTGGGCTGGGCCGGTGCTCACTGGTCGAGCACGAGCTTGATGTCGAGCGGCGGTGTCGCGCGCACGAGGTTGACGCGTTTGACGCCCGTGGCCGGGGCATCCGCGTAGGCAAGGTAGTCGATCGTCCAGCCGTCCTGGCGGATCTGCTTGACGCGCGTGCCGTCGGCCGGGTCGCGCACGGTTTCCGCCTGTGTCGCGGGCGCGGCCGTCGGCAGCAGCCAGTAGCGCAGGCCGGCGAGCGGCAGTTCGAAGCCGAGCGTCTTCTGCATCAGGTCGCCGACGTCCGGCGCGTATTGCGTCGGACGGTTCGGCAGTTCGAGCGAGGCTGCCTGCGGCGTCGATTTCACGATCGCGAGCGTCTGGCCGAGCGGGCTGCGCAGCTCGAGCGACACGTCGTCGCCGTGTTCCTGCCAGTCGAAGTTGCCGTACACGTGCTGCTGCTTGCCGAGACGGTCGTCGTACTGCACCGCGAAGCGGCCGTGGTAAGCATGCGACGCGGCCGTTTGCAGCACCGCGCCGGTCGCCGGCGCGCTGGCCGACGGCGGCGTGCTCGCGCAGCCGGCGAGCGCGAGCGCCGCGCCGGCCGCGGCCAGCGTGCGCTGCGCGCGGGAGAACAGGGAAAGCGTCGGGAACATCCGCATCAGAGGCCGTTGATCTGGAGGCGCTTCAGCGTCTGCACGAGCGTCTCGTTGTCGGGTTCGAGCTTCTGCGCGTCGCGCCATGCGGAACGCGCGTCGTCCTGCGCGCCGCTCTTCCACAGCACTTCGCCGAGGTGCGCGCCGATTTCGGCGTTCGGCTGCAGTTCGTACGCGCGCCGCAGGACCTTCGTCGCGCCGGCCGTGTCGCCCATCCGGTACTTCACCCAGCCGAGGCTGTCCATGATGTACGCGTCGTTCGGCGCGAGCGCCATCGCCTTGTCGATCAGCTTGCTGGCTTCGGGCAGGCGCTGGTTGCGGTCGGCCAGCGAATAGCCGAGCGCGTTGTACGCCTGCGGGTTGTCGGGCTGCGTGCGGATCAGCTCGCGCAACTGCTTTTCCATCGTCGTGTAGTGGCCGGTCTTTTCGGCCGCCATCGCGTAGTCGTAGCGCAGGTCGGGATCGTCGGGGAAGTCCTGGACCGCCTGGCCGAGCCGCGCCTCGGCTTCCGGATAGCGTTTCGCTGTGAACAGGATCGACGCGTCGGTGCGCGCGACCACGGCCGCGTCGCGCGGATCGGTGATCGGCAGGTCGTCGAGCACCTTGCGCGCCTCGTCGGTCTTGCCCTGTTTCTGCAGCAGCTGCGCGCGCGTGATTTGCGCGGGCAGGTAGTGCTGGCTCGTCTGGTCGACCTTGTCGAGCCATTGCGACGCCTGCGCGTCGTTGTTCTGGTCGATCGCGATCTGCGCGAGGTAGATGTAGCCCTGGCCGACGTCGAGGTTCGGCTGCTTGTTGCCGAGTTGCACGTACTGCTTCAGGTAGGCGGTCGCTTCGTCGAGCTTCTTCTGCTGGATCTTGATCAGCGCGAGCGCCATCAGCGGCGTCGGATCCTTCGCGTCGAGCTTGCGCATCGTCTCGAACTGCTTCTGCGCGTCGTCGAGGCGGTCGTCGGCGAGATACAGCTGCGACAGCGCGAGCCGCGCATCGCGCGACTTCGGATTCTGCTGAACATACTTCTCGAACGAGGCGATGCCGGCCGCGCGTTCCGCCGGGCCCATCTGCGACAGCATCAGCGCCGCCGGCAGGTAGTCGGGGCGCAGCGCCAGCGCCTGCTTCAGCGACTGCGCGGCGCCGTCCTTGTCGTCGACCGCGAGCTGCTGCCGTGCGATCGCGAGCTGGGCCTCGGGGCGGTTCATGTCGTTCTTCAGCATGTCCTTCAGCACCGCGAGGCCGCCGACGCGGTCGGGGCCGCGCACGAGCAGCGCCTGCAGCGCGAGGATCGCCGGGCCGCGCGTCTCGCCGGTCGCGCGGGCCAGCTCGCGCGCGAGCATCGGCTGCGCGTCGGCCGGCTTGCCGGCGAGCACCAGCAGCGCGGCATCGACCTGCGACGCCCGGTTCGAATCCGGCGCGTACTGGCGCCACAGATTCGCGGCGGACAGCGCGTCGGCCGGGCTCTGCGCGCCGAGCGCGATCTCGGTCGCGCGCTGCGCCATGCGCGGATCGCGCGTGTCGCGGGCAAGTGCGAGGTAGGTCTGGTAGGCGGGCGCCGGCTGGTTGCGCTGGAGCGCGACCTCGGCGGCGAGCACCTGGTAGACGATCTGGCTCGTCAGCGGCACGCCGGGGAGATTCTTCTGCTCGTCCGGCATCACATGCTCGAACGCACCCTGCGGCTCCGCGTCGTCCGATGCCGGATCCTGCGCGTGGGCCGGGAAGGCGGTGAGGGTCCAGGCGGCAAACAGCGCGGCGCCGAGTGCACGGCGGACCGGGAAGGCGCGCACGCCGCGCACGGCGGCGGGGCGCTTCTGAAGCAGCTTCGAGGGCAGAGTCATGGAAATCCGTTCGATGTTTCAACCGATTGTAACGCGCTCGCTACAATACACGCACGATCGTGAATCCAGCCTCAGACCCGTAAAACATGCCAGAGTTGCCAGAAGTCGAAGTCACGCGCCGGGGCATCGAGCCCTTTGTCGCGGGCCGCCGCGTCGAGCGTGTCGACGTCCGTACCGAGATGCTGCGCTGGCCCGTGCCGGCGGGGCTCGCCGAGCAGTTGCGCGCGCGCGAGGTGCTCGCCGTCGAGCGTCGCGGCAAGTATCTGCTGTTCGAGGTCGACGCCGGCTGGTTCATCGTCCATCTCGGCATGACGGGCACGCTGCGCGTGCTGCCCGCGGCCGGCGTGCCGGTCGCCGCGAAGCACGACCATATCGACTGGATCTTCGACGAATTCGTGCTGCGGTTCCGCGACCCGCGCCGCTTCGGCGCCGTGTTGTGGCACCCGCGCGAAGCAGGCGACGTGCACGCGCATCCGCTTCTCGCGAGCCTCGGCGTCGAGCCGTTCTCGCCGGCGTTCACCGGCGCGCTGCTGCACGCGCGCACGCGCGGCCGCACGGTGTCGGTCAAGCAGGCGCTGCTCGCGGGCGACATGGTCGTCGGCGTTGGCAACATCTATGCGTCGGAGAGCCTGTTTCGCGCCGGCATCCGGCCGACGACGGCCGCCGGCAAGGTCTCGCTGCCGCGCTACGAGCGGCTGGCCGACGCGGTGCGCGCGACGCTCGCCGACGCGATCGAGCGCGGCGGCAGCACGTTGCGCGATTTTGTCGGCAGCAACGGCGAAAGCGGCTACTTCCAGCTCGACTGCTTCGTCTACGACCGAGCGGGCCAGCCGTGCCGCGTATGCGGCACGCCGATCCGCCAGATCGTGCAGGGCCAGCGGTCGACCTATTTCTGTCCGACCTGCCAGCGTTGAAACCTTTTTTCACGATTAGATAACTTGAAGCCGCCCCGCATCGCCCCCGCTCCGTTCCCCGTCACGCCGCTGCACCGCACGTTCGCCACGCGCCTGGTCGCGTGGCAGCGCGAGCACGGCCGCCACGACCTGCCGTGGCAGAACACCCGCGATCCGTACCGGATCTGGCTGTCGGAAATCATGCTGCAGCAGACGCAGGTGTCGACCGTGATTCCGTACTACACGCGCTTTCTCGAACGCTACCCCGACGTCGCGGCGCTCGCGGCCGCCCCGGCCGACGACGTGATGGCGCTGTGGGCGGGGCTCGGCTACTACTCGCGTGCGCGCAACCTGCATCGCTGCGCGCAGGCCGTCGTCGCCGAACACGGCGGTGCGTTTCCGGCGACGCCCGACGCGCTGGCCGAACTGCCGGGCATCGGCCGCTCGACGGCCGCCGCGATCGCGTCGTTCGCTTACGGCGCGCGTGCGACGATTCTCGACGGCAACGTGAAGCGCGTGCTCGCGCGCGTGTTCGGCGTCGAGGGGTTTCCGGGCGAGAAGCGGGTCGAGAACGACATGTGGGCGCTCGCCGAATCGCTATTGCCCGATGCCGCGAACGCGGCCGACGTGAGTGCCTACACGCAGGGGCTGATGGATCTCGGCGCGACGCTGTGCGTGCGCGGCAAGCCCGATTGCGCGCGCTGCCCGTTCGCGGGCGACTGCGTCGCGCAATCGACGGGCCGCCAGCGCGAACTGCCGGCCGCGCGGCCGAAGAAGGCCGTGCCGACGCGCAGGACCTGGATGCTCGTGCTGCGCGATGGCGATGCCGTGCTGCTGGAGCGCCGCCCGCCGACCGGGATCTGGGGCGGACTGTGGAGCCTGCCGCAAGCGGACGGCGACGCCGCGCTCGCGGAACTCGCGCGCGGTTTCGGCGGCGGCGGCACGGTGCCGCTCGCCCCGCTCACGCACACCTTCACGCATTTCCGGCTCGAGATCGAACCGCGGCTGAGCGATATCGCGGACGGCGGTGGATTGCCTTCGTCCGCGCGCGACGCGGATACCGCCTGGGTGCCGTTGAGCCGGCTCGATGCGTACGGCGTCCCGGCGCCCGTGCGCAAGCTGCTCGACGCACTGAGCGGGCCGCTGCTGTAACGAAAGGGAAAGGGCGCCGCGCGCCCGGGAACGCGTCGGGCCGGCGCCGCCTAAAGCCAGCCGTGCCGGTCGAGCACGTGGTGCACGGCGTCGATGCGTGCGCCGACGTCCGGAAACTCCATCAGCTTCTGCCGCGCCCGCAGGTCGAGCGGCAGCAGTTCCGCGAGGCGGTTCGACACCCAGCTCGGATCGTCGAGGCGGAACGGTTCGCCGAACGGCATCTTCTCCGGATCGGACTTCTTCAGCGCGTTGATGATGCGCTCGAGCACCTCGGCGCACGAGCCGAACTGCGCGAGCGTCTGCTCGCCTTCGAGCGGGATGTCGTCGGGCAGCGGCTCCGCGATGCCGACCAGCAGCCCGTTGCCTTCGACGCGATACGACAGCAGTTCGAAACGCTGCGTGCCGACCGCCTGCAGATACAGCATCCCGAATTCACCGGTATCGCACTCGGTGATGCGCGCCATGCAGCCGATGGTCTCGGGCACCGACACGGCGCCGTCCTGCGCGACTTCGGGCCCGCTCTTCAGCAGGCACACGCCGAACGGTGAGTTATCGCGCAGGCACGCGCGGGACATGTCGAGATAGCGCGCCTCGAACACCTTGAGCGGGAGCAGGCCTCCCGGAAACAGTACCGTGTGCAGTGGAAACAGCGGCAGGTCGATCAGGGTGGTCGATAGGGAGGACATGGCGCGCTGACAAGGGAGCGGGTGTCGCTAGGGTCGGGCGACCTCGGAGACGAGCCGCGACGACGCGTCGACATCCACTGGCGCGTCACGATGCCGCACGATCACGTTCGCCTCGTGCGCGAGGCGCGCGGCGAGCGTTTCCGCGATGAACACCGAGCGATGCTGGCCGCCCGTGCAGCCGATGGCGACGGTCAGGTAGCTGCGGTTGTCATCACGGAAGTGCGGCAGCCATTTCATCAGGAACGCATGGATGTCGTCGATCATCTGGTGGACGATCGGCAGTGCGTCGAGAAAGGCGATGACCGGCCGGTCGAGCCCGGTGAGCGGGCGCAACTCGTGGTCGTAGTACGGGTTCGGCAGCGCGCGCACGTCGAACATCAGGTCGGCGTCGAGCGGCACGCCGCGCTTGAAGCCGAACGACTCGAACATCACCATCAGGTCGTTGTCTTTCTGCTCGATGAAGCGCTTGACCCACGTGCGCAGCACGTTCGCGCGCAGCGTGCTCGTATCGATCTGGTGGCCGAATTCGGCGAGCGGCGCGACGAGGTCGCGCTCGCGCTCGATCGCTTCCTCGAGCGACGACAGCAGGCCGACGTCCGCATCGTGCGACAGCGAGCCGGACAGCGGATGGCGGCGGCGCGTTTCGGAGAAGCGCTGGATCAGCGCCTGGGTGCTGGCGTTGAGGAACAGCACGCGCACGTCGTGCTCGCCCGACAGTTCGCGGATCAGGCCGGGCATTTCGTCGAGCGACGCGCTCGAGCGCGCGTCGATCGCGACCGCGAGCCGGCGCTGGCCGTTCTGGCCGAGGTAGCGGGCGAGTTCGGGCAGCACGTGCGGCGGCAGGTTGTCGACGCAATAATAGCCTGCGTCTTCGAGCGCGTTCAGCGCGACGGACTTGCCTGAGCCGGAGATGCCGGTGATAAGGACGATGCGCATGGGAAGCAGTGAATCCTGACGTTTCATCATAGCACCGGCTCGACGCGTCGGCGTTGCGCGGCCGGCGCGTGCGGGTTACACCAGTTTGCCGGGGAACTGACTGTCGGGATCCTGCATCGCGAGTCGTTGCCGATCCATGAAATCGCGCAAGGTGTCGATTCCGCGCAACTGCAGGATCGTGTTCCGGACGGCCGCCTCGACCAGCACCGCGAGGTTGCGGCCGGCCGCGACCTGGATCGTGACCTTGCTGATCGGCAGGCCGAGCACGTCGACGGTCTGGCTTTCGAGCGGCAGGCGCTGGAATTCGCCGTCGGGGCGCCGTACGAGCTGGACGATCAGCTTCAGCTTCATTTTCCGCCGCACGGCGGTTTCGCCGAAGATCGTCTTGATGTCGAGCAGGCCGAGGCCGCGCACTTCGAGCAGGTTCTGCAGCAGCGGCGGGCAGCGCCCTTCGACGAAATCGGGGCCAAGTCTGACGAAATCGACCGCGTCGTCGGCGACGAGGCCGTGGCCGCGGCTGATCAGCTCGAGGCCGAGTTCGCTCTTGCCGAGGCCCGAATCGCCGGTCAGGAGCACGCCCATCCCGAGGATGTCGATGAACACGCCGTGCAGCGTCGCGCGCGGCGCGAGGATGCGCGACATGTAGAGCCGCAGGCTGTCGATCACGGCGGCGGCCGACATCGGCGTCGTGAACAGCGGGGTGGACGATCGCGTGCAGCGCAGCACGAGTTCGGGCGGGGCCGCGGCGCCGCCGGCGACGACGAGGAACGGCGGCTCGAGTGCGATCAGCTCGGCCATGTGGCGCGAGCGGTCTTCGTCGGTCTGCCGCTGGTAGTAGTCGATTTCGGCCTCGCCGAGCACCTGGATCCGGTTCGGGTGGATCAGGTTCAGGTGGCCGACGAGGTCGGCGCTCGAGGTCGCATTGCCGACCGTGTCGGCGGAAAAGCCGCGCTCCCAGCCTTCATGCCCCGTCAGCCAGCTCAGTTTCAGCGTGGCCGCGTTGTCGTCGAAGATGCTCTGGGCGTTGATGCTGGACGTATCCATGACTCTCATCACTCCAATGAGCCGGTGCATGCGCGCGGCGACGGGCGTCGCCATGCCGAGCCGGCGCCGGGCGGCCCTGGACGGCGGCGTGTGCCGCCGCGTACCGGAAAATATTCCGCCCGGATCAACTCAAGGTTGCCACTGAGTGAGCAGGCGATGCAACTCGGCGATATCCGTTTCGTTGTGCAGACGCTCGCGCGCGTCGCGATCGGATAGCAGTTGCGCGATTTCCGACAGGATCTCGAGGTGCTGCTGGGTGGCTTGCTCGGGGACGAGCAGGAAGATCAGGAGGCCGACCGGCTGGCCGTCGGGCGCTTCGAACGGGATCGCATCGGCGAGGCGGACGAACGCGGCGAGCGGGTGCTTGAGACCCTTGATGCGGCCGTGCGGAATCGCGACCCCTTCGCCGAGCCCGGTCGAACCGAGGCGCTCGCGCGCGAACAGGTTGTCCGTGACGATGCTGCGGGCGATGCCGTTCTGATTCTCGAACATCAGCCCGGCTTGTTCGAAGACGCGTTTCTTGCTGGTGACTGAGAGGTCGATGACGACGTTCTCTATGGGCAGGATTTTGGCTAGGCGATTCATGTTGGCAGGCGATTGGGCGGCCTGGGGTCTCCTTGCTGCGGCAGACTGATTTTCCATGTTCGGCGATATCAAGGCATGTGGCATCGGCAACCTGCAACGCAGCTACCGCACCCAGCGCCCCCCGGCGATAACCGGAACATTATAGAGCACAGCCGCGTGCGTGGCGCAGCCCGGACCGACCGGTTGCACCCCTGCGCGGAGTCGCAAAAAAACGCCCGGCGAACCGGGCGGCGTGCGTGTTGCGGTAAGGTTATTGCGGCGGCAGTTCGATCTGGTCGATCGACGGTTGAAGCTTGATCGGGTCGTGCGCGTGCGTTTGCAGGCGCTCCATGTGCTTGACGACCTGGCGATCCAGCTTGTCGATCAGCAAATCGATCGCAGCGTACAGGTTGCCGTTCGCGCTTTCGACGAAGATGTCCTTGCCCTTCAGGTGCAGGTTGATTTCCGCGCGCTGCTGCTTGTCCTTTTCCTTGTGGTTGTCGACCGAGAGGATCACAGTGCCATCGATCACCTGATCGCTATGCCGTAGCACCCGGTCCAGCTTGGTGATCACGTATTCGCGAATGGCAGGCGTGACTTCGAGATGATGTCCACTGATCTTCAGGTTCATAGTGCTTCTCCAAGCGAGTGACCACCCGGCCGCATCGAGGCGGCGCTCCGGTCGACTTGCCCCTGCCGCACGAGGCGGCATATCGCGGACAAGTCGCCCGGCCTGTTCCCCGTGTGCGCGGTGGCCGGAACACGCCTGCCGCCGGGCAGGCAGCAGGCTTAAAGAGACTTGCGCAGATTCACTGCCGGGATCTTGAGGGCTTCGCGATATTTCGCAACCGTGCGGCGCGCGACCACGAAACCCTGTTCTGCCAGCAGCTCGGCAATGCGGCTGTCCGAAAGTGGCGATTTTGGGTCTTCAGCTCCTATCAGTTGCTTGATGAGGGCTCGGATGGCGGTCGACGAGGCGGCGCCACCGGTGTCGGTCGAAACGTGAGATCCGAAGAAGTACTTAAATTCCAGCGTCCCGAACGGGGTCAGCATGTACTTCCCGGTTGTCACACGGCTGACAGTCGACTCGTGTAGGCCCAGCGTATCAGCTATTTCCCGCAAAACCAAGGGGCGCATGGCAATTTCACCGTGCGCAAAGAAATTCTTCTGACGCTCGACAATAGCCTGCGCGACTCGCAGGATCGTGTCGAAACGCTGCTGGATATTTTTGATCAGCCAGCGCGCTTCCTGGAGCTGCTGCTTCAGCGAACCGGCCGACGGATCGCCGCGGCTGTTGCGCAGGATGTTCGCGTACAGGTTGTTGATCCGCAGGCGCGGCACGACCTCCGGATTGAGTTCCGCGAGCCACCCCTGGCCGGCCTTCTTCACGATGATGTCGGGCACGACGTAGTCGGCCTCGGCCTTGCCGTACGCGGCGCCGGGGAACGGCTCCAGCGAGCGGATCAGCGCATGCGCATCGCGCAGCGCGTCGTCGCTCGCCTTCAGGTGCTTGCGCAACCGTGTGAAATCGCGGGCCGCGAGCAGTTCGAGGTGCTGCGACACGATCTCGAGCGCGAGCGTGCGCGTCGGGGACGGATCGAGGCGCAGCAGCTGCAGCTTCAGGCATTCGGACGCCGAGCGTGCGCCGACCCCGGGCGGGTCGAAGCTGTGCAGCAGCGCGAGCGCCGCGTTCAGTTCGTCGCAGTCGATCTCCAGCTCGGGCGGCAGGTCGGCGAGCACCTCGTCGAGCGTCGCGGTCAGGTAGCCGTCGTCGTCGAGCGACTCGATCAGGAACATCACGAGCGCGCGATCGCGCGGGCCGGCCTGCGTGACGCGCAACTGCGCGGACAGGTGGTCGCGCAGCGACGTCGCGGCTTCCTGCACCTGCAGCGGCGGGAGGTCGTCGTCGTCGGACGCGCCGCTCGCGCGGCCGAATTCGTCGAGATTCCATTGCGGGCCGTCGTTGCCGTCGCCGGAACCGTAACCGTCGTAGTCGTCGGCGCCGGCCGGCTCGTCGCGCTCCGCGCGATCGCTGGACGTGCTGCTGCCGTTTGCCGAGGCCGGCTCGGTGTTCTGCGCGGGCGGCGTCTGCGCGATCAGCGATCCGTCCGCCGCGACACGCAGCGGGCTCGCGATCCATTCGTCGTCGTTCTCGAGCAGCGGGTTCTGCGCGACGGCCATCGCGACTTCCTGCTGCAATTCGAGCGTGGACAACTGCAGGAGCCGGATCGACTGCTGCAGCTGCGGCGTCAGCGCCAGGTGTTGCGACAGGCGGAGTTGAAGGCTGGCTTTCATGGCAAGGAGGGAGTCATACCGGCAGTTTGCCACGACCCAGGCGCATTGAGCCATCCGCGATTACGCGCGGCGCGCCGCCCGGCCGCGGGCATGCCCGCGGGGCGTGGATGCAAAGCAGGGCGCGGCCCCGCGCGGCGATGCCGGGCGGGGTGCAGCCAGCCACGAGGGGAGTTACATGCGGAAGTGTTCGCCGAGGTACACGCGGCGCACGCTTTCGTTTTCGATGATTTCGCTCGGCGCGCCGGCGGCGAGCACCGAGCCGTCGCTGATGATGTACGCGTGATCGCAGATGCCGAGCGTTTCGCGGACGTTGTGATCGGTGATCAGCACGCCGATGTTGCGTTGCTTCAGGAACTTGACGATCTTCTGGATCTCGAGCACCGCGATCGGGTCGACGCCGGCGAACGGTTCGTCGAGCAGGATGAAGTTCGGGTTGGTCGCGAGCGCGCGGGCGATCTCGACGCGGCGCCGTTCGCCGCCCGACAGCGACAGCGCGGGGTTCTCGCGCAGGTGGCCGATCTGCAGCTCGTCGAGCAGCGCCTCGGTGCGCGACGAGATCGCGTCCTTCGACAGCCGCTTGCCGTCTTCGCCGTGCTGCAGTTCGAGCACCGCGCGGATGTTTTCCTCGACGGTCAGCTTGCGGAACACGGACGCTTCCTGCGGCAGGTACGACAGGCCGAGCGACGCGCGCTTGTGGATCGGCAGCAGGCTGATCGAGCTGCCGTTCAGCGAGATCTCGCCCGCGTCGAGCGGCACGAGGCCGACGATCATGTAGAACGACGTGGTCTTGCCGGCGCCGTTCGGGCCGAGCAGGCCGACGACCTCGCCGCTCTTCACGTCGAGCGACACGTCCTTGACGACCGTGCGCGAGCCGTAGCGCTTCTTCAGGTTGCGGACGACGAGCGAGCTCGTGGTGCCGGCAGGCTGGCGGTTCGGTAGCGCGTTCATTGGCCCGGCGCTCCCTGGATCGTGGTCGACGGCGACAGCTTCGCCGGCGCGCCGTTCAGCGGCGCGGGGCCGCCGTTCTTCGGCGACAGCATCGCGCGCACGCGGCCGTTCGGGTTGCCCGGCGCGGCCACGTCCTTGCCGCCCTTCGCGGTGTAGAAGTCGCGCTGGCCGTCGTACGTGATCACGCTGCCGTGCACGGTATCGGCGACGGTCGACGTGCCCTGCAGGCGGCGCACGGTCGCGGCCGTCGTGAGCGTGGTCAGGTCCTGCTTGCCGTCGTAGTCGATGCGCTCGGCGTCGCCGTCGATGTATTCGTCGAGGCCTTCGCGCTTCTGGCGGAACGTCGCGTGCTTCTTGCCGCTGCCGAACGAGGTGGCGTACTGATAGCCTTCCGGGTCCTGGCGCACTTCGACGCGATCGCCCTTGATGATGATCGTGCCCTTCGTGATCACGACGTTGCCGGTCGCGACCGTGACCTGCTTCAGGTCGTCATAGGTCAGGTTGTCGGCCTCGACGTTGATCGGCTTGTTCTGGTCGGCCTTCTCGGCATGGGCGAGCGGCGCCAGCCCGACCAGCGGGAGCGCCACGAGCGTCGCGGCAAGCGCGGCGCGGACGGCGCGCGCAGCGCCGCCGGAAATCTGTCGAGGGAACGGTTCGTTCATGCAGTCACGTGAGGGATGCGTCACTTGGGTTGACCTTTCGAGCCGCCGGACGTGTCCGCGGCGGCAATCGTGCCGCGCACGTTGCCGTAGAGCTCGATGACCCGGGTGACGTTGTTGTACTTCATGCCGTCGGTCGCGTTGACGAGCGACAGGCCGCGCTGAAGTTTAACCGGCTTTTCGGTCTGGATCACATCGTCATTGACGAAGATCCGGAAATGCTGGGAATCGGCCTGCATCTGCGGATCGCCGCCGCCGGCCGCGCGCAGGATGCGGGCATCGTCGTACAAATCGACGATCGACACGTCGCCGTTGACGGTGCCGCGCTTCGCGGTGGTCGTGACGACCGGCTTGCCGGGCTGGAACGCGCGCATGGCCGGATCGGTCAGGTCGCTGCTTTCGGTGTCTTCGTAGTGGATCAGCTTCGCGGCCGTCAGCCGGTACTGGGTCGAGCCGGACTGGTCGAGCTCGGTGACCGAGAAGTTGTCCGCGAAATAGTCGGGCGTGTGGCGCTTCGGCTGCACGGTGCCCTCGCCGGGCGGCGGCAGCGTGGCCTGCAGCAGCCACCACGTGACGCCCGCGAGCGCGGCGACCGCGCCGAGCGGCAGCAGCTGGGTCCAGCGGAAATGCGTATTCATCCGTCAGGCTCCGCAGGCCGCCGCGAGCAGCGCGTCGTAGCGGCGCTGCGCGCGCAGGATCGCGTCGCAGACTTCGCGCACGGCGCCCTGGCCGCCACGGGCCTCGGCCACCCAGTGCGCGCGGGCGATCACCTCGGGGTGCGCATTCGCGGGGGCCGTCGCGAAGCCGCAGCGCAGCATCACCGGCAGGTCGGGCCAGTCGTCGCCCATGTAGCCGCATGCGTCGGCGGCGAGGCCGAGCGAGGCGATCAGGTCGGCGAACACGGCGAGCTTGTTCTCGACGCCCTGGAACAGGTGCGCGATCTTCATTTCCTTCGCGCGCGCCGCGACGATCTCCGAGCGGCGGCCCGTGATGATCGCGGTCGCGATACCGGCTTCGCCGAGCAGCTTCACGCCGTGGCCGTCGAGCGAATTGAACGACTTCATCGTGTCGCCGGCCGCGGTAAACAGCAGGCCGCCGTCGGTCAGCACGCCGTCGACGTCGAAAATCATCAGCTTCACGCGGCTGGCGCGTTCGGCCGCAGTCAGCGCTGCGCTCATCAGATCACCTTCTTCGAAAACAGGTCGTGCATGTTCAGCGCGCCGATCAGCGCGCCGTCGGCATCGACCACCAGCATCTGGTTGATCCGGTGGCGCTCCATCAGTTCCACGGCCTCGACCGCCAGATGATCCGGCGCGATCGTGCGCGGGTCGCGCGTCATCACGTCGGTGATCGGCAGCGTGCGGAAATCGCCGTCGCGTGCGAGCACGCGGCGCAGGTCGCCGTCCGTGAAGATGCCGACGACCTTGCCGGCGGCGTCGACCACGGCCGTCATGCCGAGGCGTTTCGCGGTGATCTGGAACAGCGCGTCCGACAGCGTCGCGTCGAGCCCGACGGACGGGACGTCGTCGCCCGAGCGCATCACGTCGCGCACGTAGGTGAGCAGGCGCCGGCCGAGCGCGCCGCCCGGGTGCGAGCGCGCGAAATCCTCCGAGCCGAAGCCGCGCGCGTCGAGCACGGCGACGGCGAGCGCATCGCCGAGCGCGAGCGCGGCGGTCGTGCTCGCGGTGGGCGCGAGGTTCAGCGGGCACGCTTCCTTCGAGACGGCGGCGTTCAGGTTCACGTCGGCGAGTGTGCCGAGGCTCGACTCCGCGCGGCCCGTGATCGCGATCAGCTTCGCGCCGATCCGCTTCACGAGCGGCAGGATCGCGACGAGTTCTTCCGACTCGCCGGAATAGGAGATGCCGATGAAGACGTCGTCGGAGGTGACCATCCCGAGGTCGCCGTGGCTGGCTTCGGCGGGGTGGACGAAGAAGGCCGGCGTACCGGTGCTGGCCAGCGTGGCCGCGATCTTGCGGGCGATATGCCCCGATTTGCCGATACCGGACACCACCACGCGGCCGCGGCAGCCGAGCAGCAGCGCGACGGCCTGGACGAAGCCGCCGTCGAGCTGGTCGCGCAGCGCGCGCACGGCGTCCGCCTCGATGTCGAGTACGTCGCGGGCGAGCGCGAGCGCCCGATCATCATTGATTTTCGCTATCATGCGCGGAGTATAGCAAAGGCGTTTGTTCGCCGCGCCGGGCCCTCGGACTCGTCCGAGGTCGCCTGTCCACCGCCACCACCCGCGCCCGCATTGCCGTGGCCCCGACGAACGAGGACGCTTCGCCTGTGATTTCCCCGCTCGAAATGACCCTGCTGCTGCTGCTGGCCTCGGTGGTGGGCGTCGTCGTATTCCGTTCGCTGAACCTGCCGCCGATGCTCGGCTATCTGACCGTCGGCATCCTGGTCGGCCCGCATTCGTTCGGCGTTGCCGCGGATCTCGAACGGGCCGAGCACCTCGCGGAATTCGGCGTGGTGTTCCTGATGTTCTCGATCGGCCTCGAATTCTCGCTCGCGAAGCTGAGGGCGATGCAGCGGCTCGTGTTCGGGCTCGGGTTGCTGCAGGTCGTCGCGACGCTCGTGCTCGCGCTCGTGCTCGGCGCGCTGTTCGAGCGCTGGGTGCACATCACGTGGCAGGGCAGCATCGCGCTCGGCGGCGCGCTCGCGATGTCGTCGACGGCGATCGTGTCGAAGATGCTCGCCGAGCGCCTCGAGATTGAGACCGAGCACGGCCGCAACATCTTCGGCGTGCTGCTGTTCCAGGATCTCGCGGTCGTGCCGCTGCTGATCGTGATCGCGGCGTTCGGCGCCGAATCGTCGAAGGACCTCGCGATCACGCTCGGTTTCGCGGCGGTCAAGATCGTGATCGCGCTGACGCTGCTGCTGGTCATCGGCCAGCGTTTCATGACGCGCTGGCTGAACGTCGTCGCGCGGCGGCGCTCGCAGGAACTGTTCGTGCTGAACCTGCTGCTCGTCACGCTCGGCGCCGCGTTCGTCACCGACCGTTTCGGCCTGTCGCTCGCGCTCGGCGCGTTCATCGCGGGGATGCTCATCTCCGAGACGCCGTTCCGTCACCAGGTGGAAGAGGACATCAAGCCGTTCCGCGACGTGCTGCTCGGCCTGTTCTTCGTGACGACGGGGATGCTGCTCGATCCGCGCGTGATCTGGGAGCACCCGCTCCTCGTGCTCGGCTTCTTCGTCGGCCAGATCCTGTTCAAGGCGACGATGATCGCGGGGCTCGCGCGGCTGTTCGGCGCGACGCCGGGCGTCGCGATGCGCACCGGCATCGGCCTCGCGCAGGCCGGCGAGTTCGGCTTCGTGCTGCTGAACCTGATCCTCGACCGGCATCTCGTCGATTCGACGCTGCTGCAGGCGATCCTCGCGTCGATGCTGCTGTCGATGCTCGCCGCGCCGTTTCTGATCCAGAACGCCGACCGGATCGTGATGCGGCTGTCGTCGACCGAATGGATGCAGCAGTCGCTGCAGATGACGCGGATCGCGACGCAAAGCCTGAAGCAGCGCGGCCACGTGATCATCTGCGGCTACGGCCGTGCCGGGCAGAACCTGGCGCGGATGCTCGAACAGGAAGGCATTTCATACGTCGCGCTCGACCTCGACCCCGATCGCGTGAGCGCGGCCGCGGCGGCCGGCGAGTCGGTGGTATTCGGCGACGCGGCGCGCCGCGAGTCGCTGCTCGCGGCCGGTATCCACCGCGCGGCGGCCGTCGCGATCACCTATGCGAACACGCCGTCGGCGCTGCGCGTGCTGCACCACGTGCACGAGCTCGAGCCGACGCTGCCGGCGATCGTGCGTACCGTCGACGATGCCGATCTCGAGAAGCTGCTCGCGGCCGGCGCGACCGAGGTGATTCCCGAGATCGTCGAGGGCAGCCTGATGCTCGCGTCGCACACGCTGGTGCTGGTCGGCGTGCCGATGCGCAAGGTCGTGCGGCGCGTCGAGGAAATGCGCGACGAGCGTTACAGCCTGCTGCGCGGCTATTTCCGCGGGGCGGACGATGCGGACGACGACGACCACGAGCAGGTGCGGCTACAATCGGTGCCGGTCGACGCGCGCGCGGACGCGGTCGGGCGTTCGCTGGAAGAACTCGGGCTGTATGCGCTGGGGCTGGAAGTCACGGCGATCCGCCGCCATGGTATCCGCGGCGTCGAACCCGACCCGCAGACCAAGCTGCGCGCGAGCGACATCGTCGTGCTGCGCGGGCTGCCCGAGGCGCTCGCGCTCGCGGAGGAGCGGCTGTCGCGCCATCGGCGCGATCCGCCGGCCGCCGCCGCCTGAGTCGCGATTCACAACCTGACCCGTATTTATTCGAAACGGTGCCCGATCTTCGCGCACCGTTTTTTTCGGAGAGTTTCATGCCGCACTCGTCGCCGGGCGCACCGCTCGATCCGGTCGCCTTCATCCACAGCCAGATCCGTACGGTGCCCGACTGGCCGCAGCCGGGCGTGCAGTTCCGCGACATCACGACGCTGCTGCAGAGCCCGAAGGCGCTGCGCATCCTCGTCGACCTGTTCGTCGAACGTTATGTCGACGCGAAGCTCGACTATGTCGCGGGCCTCGACGCGCGCGGCTTCATCATCGCGCCGATCGTCGCGTACGAGCTGAGCGTCGGCTTCGTGCCGATCCGCAAGGTCGGCAAGCTGCCGTACAAGACGCGCTCGGAATCGTACGATCTCGAATACGGCAGCGCGACGGTCGAGATCCACGAAGACGCGTGCCGCCCGGGCGATCGCGTGATCATCATGGACGACCTGATCGCGACCGGCGGCACGATGATGGCGGGGCGCAACCTGCTGCAGCGGCTCGGCGCGGTGGTCGTCGAAGGCGCGGCGATCATCGACCTGCCCGATCTCGGTGGCTCGACGCTGCTGCGCAACGCCGGGTTGCCCGTCTATACCGTCACCGAATTCGGCGGCCACTGAGCGTCAGCGTCCGTCATCCCGCGAGGTCACGATGCCCAACTTCATGCTGTTTCTCGCCACGTCGATCGCGATCACGTTCGCGCCCGGTCCCGACAACCTGCAGGTGCTCGCGCGCGGCATCTCCCAGGGCCGCGCGGCCGGCTTCGTCGCCGCGCTCGGCTTCACCGCCGGGATCCTGTTCCACACGACGCTCGCGGCGCTCGGCGTCGCGGCCGTGCTGCGTTCGTCGCCCGTCGCGTTCCAGATCCTGAAGCTCGCGGGCGCCGCGTACCTCGTGTGGATCGGCATCAAGGCGCTGCGCAGCCAGGGGCTCGCGAATGCGCATGCGCGTCCGCCGCAGCCGCTCGGCACGATCTTCCGGCAGAGCGTGATCGGCAACCTGATGAACCCGAAGGTCACGCTGTTCTTCGTCGTGTTCCTGCCGCAGTTCGTCGATCCGCACGGCGCGCAGGGCGTGACGCTGCAGATGTTCGAGCTCGGCGCGCTGTTCATGCTGCAGACGGCCGTGGTCTTCTCGCTGTTCGGCGTCGGCGCGGGCATGATCGGCACGTGGCTGAAGCGCCGCCCGAAGGCCGGCGTGTGGCTCGACCGCATTGCCGGCGCGACGTTCATCGCGATCGGCATCCGCGTCGCGCTGAAGGACTGATCGCGATGACGTTTCCGTGCATCGCGGCCGCGCGCCGTTTCGATCCGGCCGCGCACCTGCGTTTCGAGATCGCCGGCCAGGCGGTCGGCTGGGTGCGCCGTCAGGACGTCGCGAAGCTCGCGCGCTGGCCCGACGTGTTCGAGCTGACCGGCGAGCGCGTCGTGCTGTCGGCGCGCTACGACTCGGTCGACGCGCGCAGCATGGCGCTCGCAAGCGCGATCGGCGCACTGGCGGCCGACGGCGCGATTCCCGGCTGGCGCGACGAGATCTACGCGATCCGCAACCGCTTCGACGACCCGCCGCTCGCGTACATCGAGCGCGCCGCGTCGCGCTTCTTCGGCACGCAGACCTATGCGGTGCATCTGAACGGCATCGTAGAATATGCGGTTGCGCCGGGCGCGCCGCGCGCCGCGGCCGTGCCGCAGATGTGGCTCGGCCGCCGCAGCGCGACCAAGGCCACCGACCCCGGCATGCTCGACAACGTCGTCGCGGGCGGCATCGGCTGGGGGCTGGGCGTTCACGAGACGCTCGCGAAGGAGTGCTGGGAAGAAGCCGGCATTCCGCCCGAACTGGCCGCGCGCGCGATCGCGGGCCGCGCGGTGCAGGTGCTGAACTCGCTGCCGGAAGGCACCCAGTCCGAACTGATCTTCGTGTACGACCTGCCGCTGCCGCCCGACTTCGCGCCGCGCAACCAGGACGGCGAAGTGGCCGAACACCTGCTGGCCGGCGTGCCCGAGGTGATCGGCTGGCTGCGCGAAGGCCGCGCGACGATGGATGCGAGCCTCGCGACGCTCGACACGCTGCTGCGCCACCGCTGGATCCCGGCGGCCGACGCGGCCGGCATCGACGCGCTGTTCGTACCGGCCGCATGACGCACGCCGCGGCGCGCGGTCAGGCGGGGCGAACGGGCAATTTGACGAATACGGAAACAAAGGGAGTAGCGGTCATGCCGACCGATCACAGCTTTATCTTGAAACTGTCGTGCCCCGACCGGCACGGCATCGTCCACGCGGTCTCGGGCTTCCTGTTCGAGCGCAGCAACAACATCCTCGATTCGGCGCAGTTCGGCGACAGCCGCACCAGCGAGTTCTTCATGCGCGTGCACTTCGAGCAGGACGGCGACGGCACGGATGCCGCGACGGCGCTCGACACGCTGCGCAAGGAATTCGCGCCGCTCGCCGAGCAGTTCTCGATGCGCTGGGAGCTGCACGACGCGGCCGTGAAGCCGCGCGTCGTGATCATGGTGTCGAAGATCGGCCATTGCCTGAACGACCTGCTGTTCCGCTATCGCACCGGCCAGCTGCCGATCGAGATCCCGGCGATTGTGTCGAACCACAAGGAGTTCTACCAGCTCGCCGCGAGCTACAACATCCCGTTCCATCACTTCCCGCTGATCGGCGGTTCGTCCGATGCCGCGAAGGCCGCGCAGGAAGCGCGCGTGCTGGAAGTGATCGACGAGCACCAGGCCGATCTCGTCGTGCTCGCGCGCTACATGCAGATCCTGTCGCCGAACATGTGCGAGCAGCTCGCCGGGCGCGCGATCAACATCCACCATTCGTTCCTGCCGAGCTTCAAGGGCGCGAAGCCTTACTACCAGGCGTTCGACCGCGGCGTGAAGCTGATCGGCGCGACCGCGCACTACGTGACGACCGATCTCGACGAAGGCCCGATCATCGAGCAGGAAGTCGAGCGCGTCGACCACAGCATGACGCCCGACCAGCTGACCGCGATCGGCCGCGACGTCGAGTGCGTGACGCTCGCGCGTGCGGTGAAGTGGCACGTCGAGCACCGGATCGTGCTGAACGGGACGAAGACGGTCGTGTTCCGCTGATCGGCCGGGCACCGGACGGCCTCGAAACGAAAACGCCGCACCCTTTCCGGGGTGCGGCGTTTTTTGTTGCCCGAGCGGGCAGCGCTGCGTCAGATCAGCCGCAGCAGGTACAGCTCGCGCTTCAGATACGCGTAGAAGATCGGCGCGGCGATCACGCCGGGCAGCCCGAACGCGGCTTCCATGATCAGCATCGCGAGCAGCAGCTCCCACGCGCGCGACTCGATCTGGCCGCCGATGATCTTCGCGTTCAGGAAGTATTCGAGCTTGTGGATGACCACCAGGAACGCGAGCGATGCGATCGCCGTGCCCATGCTGACCGACAGCGACACGGCGACGATCAGCGTGTTCGAGATCAGGTTGCCGATCACGGGCAGCAGGCCGACGATGAACGTGACGAGCACGAGTGTCTTCGACAACGGCAGCCGCTGGTGGAAGATCGGCAGCGCGACGAGCAGGTAGATGCCCGTGAACGCCGCGTTGATCGCCGAGATCTTGATCTGCGCGAACACGATCCGGCGGAATGCATCGGCGAAGCGCGACACGCGCGTGACGATCGCGGTCGACAGCGGCCGGCGCACCTTGCCGTGCTCGACGCCGATCGCGATCATCGCGCCGATGATCATCCCGAACAGCACGTGGCCGAAGCCGCGCGCGACGCTCTTGCCGCTCTGCTGGAGCTGGTCCATGTGCGAGTGCATCAGCACGGCGGCCTTGGTCTTCATCTGCTCGACGTCGACGGGCAGCAGGTTCGCGATCCAGGCCGGCGTGCGCGCGCGGGTCTGCTCGACGATCTGCATCAGTTGATCGAGCAGGCTTTGCAGGTTCGGCACCGTGCGCTCGAAGTGTTCGATGATGCCGATCGTCAGGCCCGTCAACGCGCCGACGATCGCGATCGACAGCAGCACGACGGCGACCCAGCGCGCGCGCATGCTCGTGGTGTGGCGTTCGATCGCGGGCGCGATCGTGTGGATCAGCTGGTAGACGAGCAGGCCGGCCAGCAGCCCGCCGAGCAGCTTGAGCTCGATCACGAGCCACATGGAAAGGATCGCGAACGCATAGCTGCCGATCTCGAGTGCCGACAGCTTCGGCAGGCTGAAGTCACTCGTCAGCCGCACGCTGCGCAGGTGCGGTTCGCGATTGTGCGTATCGCGAGACGAGTCGGGTTGCTTCTCCATTGTGGATTCCTGTCGTTCGTGTGTCATGCCGCGGAATGCGAGGCAGAGCCGTGTTCGCCCGGTTCTGCACCGGATTGGTGCGGGTGGCGAACCTTACGACCGTAAAGTATAGCTGCCATTATGGTCCGCAACGGGACGGTTTGGCGCGTGGTGTAAACGCAGAAGGGAAAACGAGGGGAAGCGGGTTGCGCGGGGCGCCGGGACGCGCGCGCGGCCGGGCGGCCGCGCGCGGGAAGGGGGCCGGCGTCAGCCGGCCGCGACCTTGCGGGTCGGGCGCTTGAGCAGCGGCGCGAGGTACTTGCCGGTGAAGCTCGCCTTGGTTTTCGCGACCTGCTCGGGCGTGCCCTGCGCGATGATCTGGCCGCCGCCGGCACCGCCTTCGGGGCCGAGGTCGATCACCCAGTCGGCCGTCTTGATCACGTCGAGGTTGTGCTCGATGATCACGACCGTGTTGCCCTGGTCGCGCAGCCGGTGGATCACTTCCAGCAGCAGCGCGATGTCGTGGAAGTGCAGGCCGGTGGTCGGCTCGTCGAGGATGTACAGCGTGCGGCCCGTGTCGCGCTTCGACAGCTCGAGCGACAGCTTCACGCGCTGCGCCTCGCCGCCCGACAGCGTCGTGGCCGACTGGCCAAGGCGGATGTAGCCGAGGCCGACGTCGAGCAGCGTCTTCAGCTTGCGCGCGATGACCGGCACCGCGCTGAAGAACTCGTACGCGTGCTCGACCGTCATGTCGAGCACTTCGCTGATGTTCTTGCCCTTGTACTGCACTTCGAGCGTTTCGCGGTTGTAGCGCTTGCCGTGACACACGTCGCACGGCACGTAGACGTCCGGCAGGAAGTGCATCTCGACCTTCAGCACGCCGTCGCCCTGGCACGACTCGCAGCGGCCGCCCTTCACGTTGAACGAGAAGCGGCCCGGATCGTAGCCGCGCTCCTTCGAGGTCGGCACGCCCGAGAACAGCTCGCGGATCGGCGTGAACAGGCCCGTGTACGTGGCCGGGTTCGAGCGCGGCGTGCGTCCGATCGGCGACTGGTCGACGTTGATCACCTTGTCGAAGTGCTCGAGCCCCTCGATCGCCTCGTGCGGCGCCGGCTCGGCCGACGAGCCGTACAGGTGGCGGGCGACCGCGTGATACAGCGTGTCGTTGATCAGCGTCGACTTGCCGGAGCCCGACACGCCGGTGATGCAGGTCAGCAGGCCGACCGGCAGGTCGAGATCGACGTGCTTCAGGTTGTTGCCGTGCGCGTCGACGATGCGCAGCATCCGTTCGGGATCGGGCGCGAGCCGCTCGTCCGGGTACTCGATCGTGCGCTTGCCGACCAGGTACTGGCCCGTCAGCGACTGCGGGTTCGACTGCACCTGCTTCGGCGTGCCTTCGGCAACTATCACGCCGCCGTGCTCGCCCGCGCCGGGGCCCATGTCGACGACGTAGTCGGCCGTGCGGATCATGTCCTCGTCGTGCTCGACGACGATCACCGAGTTGCCGAGATCGCGCAGGTGCTTGAGCGTCGCGATCAGGCGGTCGTTGTCGCGCTGGTGCAGGCCGATCGACGGCTCGTCGAGCACGTACATCACGCCCGTCAGGCCCGAGCCGATCTGCGACGCGAGCCGGATGCGCTGCGCCTCGCCGCCCGACAGGGTCTCGGCGCTGCGCTCGAGCGACAGGTAGTCGAGGCCGACGTTGTTCAGGAACGTCAGGCGCGCGACGATTTCCTTGATCACCTTGTCGGCGATCTCGCGCTTCGCGCCTTCGAGCGTCAGGCCGTCGAAATAGCCGAGCGCGTCGCGCAGCGGCCAGCCGCTGATTTCATAGATGCCGCGCGCGTAGTCGCCGGTGCCGATCCGCACGTGGCGCGCCTCGCGGCGCAGCCGCGTGCCGTCGCACGACGGGCACGGCTGGTTGTTCTGGTACTTCGACAGCTCTTCGCGCACCGCGACCGAATCGGTCTCGCGGTAGCGGCGCTCGAGATTCGGGATGATCCCCTCGAACACGTGCTCGCGGATCGTCGTGCGACCGCGCTCGTTGATGTACGAGAACGGGATCGTCTGCTTGCCCGAGCCGAACAGCAGCACCTTCCGGATCTTTTCCGGCAGATCCTCGAACGCGGCGTCGATGTCGAATTCGTAGAATGCCGCGAGACTCTGCAGCATCTGGAAGTAGAACTGGTTGCGGCGGTCCCAGCCCTTCACGGCGCCGGCGGCGAGCGACAGCGACGGGTGCGCGACGACCCGCTTCGGGTCGAAGAACGTGATCTGGCCGAGGCCGTCGCATTCCGGGCACGCGCCCATCGGGTTGTTGAACGAGAACAGGCGCGGCTCGAGCTCCTGCAGCGAGTACGAGCAGATCGGGCACGCGAACTTCGAGCTGAACAGGTGCTCGCGGTCGGTATCCATCTCGAGCGCGATCGCGCGGCCGTCGGCGAGGCGCAGCGCCGTCTCGAACGATTCGGCGAGCCGCTGCTTCATGTCCGGACGCACCTTGAGGCGATCGACGACGACGTCGATCGTGTGCTTGTCGTTCTTCTTCAGCTTCGGCAGCGACTCGACCTCGTAGATCTTCGCGACGCCTTCGTTCGCGGTGCCGCCGCCCGAGCGCACGCGAAAGCGCACGAAGCCCTGCGCCTGCATGTCCTCGAACAGCTCGGCGTGCTCGCCCTTGCGGTCGGCGACGACGGGCGCGAGGATCATCAGCTTGGTTTCCTCGGGCAGCGCGAGCGCCGCGTCGACCATCTGCGACACGCTCTGCGCCTCGAGCGGGATGTCGTGGTCGGGGCAGTACGGCGTGCCGACACGTGCGTACAAAAGTCGCAGGTAGTCGTGGATCTCGGTGACCGTGCCGACGGTCGAACGCGGGTTGTGGGACGTCGCCTTCTGCTCGATCGAGATCGCGGGCGACAGGCCCTCGATCAGGTCGACGTCGGGTTTCTCCATCAACTGCAGGAACTGGCGGGCATACGCGGACAGGCTTTCGACGTAGCGGCGCTGGCCCTCGGCATAAAGGGTGTCGAACGCGAGCGACGACTTGCCCGACCCGGACAACCCGGTAATCACGATCAGCTTGTGGCGCGGCAGGTCGAGATTGACGTTTTTCAGGTTGTGGGTGCGTGCCCCACGGATACGGATCTGTTCCATGAACCTGGCGAAAATGGAGGGAACCAAACCTGCTACTATAACGGCTTTTCGAGACCGTCGTTTACGGCCCCCCAGCCTTTACAGCAGGTGGCAGCAAGGCGACACCCGCACCGGGGAAAGCGGTCGCGCCGCACGGTTCCGGGCGGCCCGCGGGCTGCCGGCATCGCGCCCCGACGCGTCGTCCGCCAGGCCTCCCGGGCCGCCGGTCCTGATCTTCCGCCGCCCGCCGCCGGGCGGACACCCCGATCATTCGAAATTCATTCCCGATGTCCAATCCGTCCGCCACGTCTTCCCGCATGACCGCGCCCGAACTGCGCGCGACCACGTCGCTCGCGGCGATCTTCGCGCTGCGCATGCTCGGCCTGTTCATGATCATGCCGGTGTTCTCGGTCTACGCGAAAACCATCCCGGGCGGCGACAACGTGCTGCTCGTCGGTATCGCGCTCGGGGCCTACGGCGTCACGCAGTCGCTGTTCTACATCTTCTACGGCTGGGCGTCCGACAAGTTCGGCCGCAAGCCGGTGATCGCCACGGGCCTCGTGATCTTCGCGATCGGCAGCTTCGTCGCCGCGTTCGCGCACGACATCACGTGGATCATCGTCGGCCGCGTGATCCAGGGGATGGGCGCCGTGTCGTCCGCGGTGCTCGCGTTCATTGCCGACCTGACCTCCGAGCAGAACCGCACGAAGGCGATGGCGATGGTCGGCGGGTCGATCGGCGTGTCGTTCGCGGTCGCGATCGTCGGCGCGCCGATCGTGTTCCACTGGGTCGGGATGAGCGGCTTGTTCGCGATCGTCGGCGTGCTGTCTATCGTCGCGATCGGCGTCGTGCTGTGGATCGTGCCCGACGCCGCGAAACCCGTGCACGTGCCCGCGCCGTTCGCCGAGGTGCTGCACAACGTCGAGCTGCTGCGCCTGAACTTCGGCGTGCTGGTGCTGCACGCGACGCAGACGGCGCTGTTCCTCGTCGTGCCGCGCCTGCTGGTCGACGGCGGGCTGCCGGTCGCCGCGCACTGGAAGGTCTACCTGCCGGTGATGGGGCTCGCGTTCGTGATGATGGTCCCGGCGATCATCGTCGCGGAAAAACGGGGCAAGATGAAGCCGGTGCTGCTCGGCGGCATTCTGGCTATCCTGATCGGTCAATTGCTGCTGGGCAGCGCGCCGCATACCATCCTGATTGTGGCGGCGATCCTGTTCGTCTACTTCCTCGGGTTCAACATCCTGGAAGCGTCGCAGCCGTCGCTTGTGTCGAAGCTCGCGCCGGGTTCGCGCAAGGGCGCGGCCACGGGTGTTTACAACACCACGCAGTCGATCGGGCTCGCGCTCGGCGGCATCGTGGGCGGCTGGCTGTTGAAGCACGGCGGCGCGAACACGGTGTTCTATACGTGCTCGGGGCTCGTGGCTGCGTGGCTTATAATCGCGGCCAGCATGAAAGCGCCGCCGCGCAAGGCCTGAACCTTATTTCTGGCAGGCACCGGCCGCGTGCCGGCTTGCCCGGCGGGCCGTTCCGGCGACAGGCGCGGGCGGCCCGGCATCGAATTTACTGGAGAAACACATGGCATCCGTCAACAAGGTCATCCTCGTCGGCAATCTCGGCGCCGATCCTGAAGTCCGTTACCTGCCGAGCGGCGACGCGGTTGCGAACATCCGTCTCGCGACGACCGACCGTTACAAGGACAAGGCGAGCGGCGATTTCAAGGAAATGACCGAGTGGCATCGCGTCGCGTTCTTCGGCCGTCTGGCGGAAATCGTGAGCGAATACCTGAAGAAGGGTTCGTCGGTCTATATCGAAGGCCGCATCCGCACGCGCAAGTGGCAGGGCCAGGACGGCCAGGACCGCTACTCGACCGAAATCGTGGCCGACCAGATGCAGATGCTCGGCGGCCGCGGCGGTTCGGGCGGCGGCGGTGGCGGTGACGAAGGCGGTTACGGCGGCGGCTACGGTGG
>NZ_JAAGPK010000066.1:0-42162 GCF_017104685.1 Burkholderia sp. Tr-20355
GGGGGGGGGGGGGGGGGGGGGGGGGGGGGGGGGGGGGGGGGGGGGGGGGGGGGGGGGGGGGGGGGGGGGGGGGGGGGGTGGGGGGGGGGGGGGGGGGGGCGGCGGGGGGGGGGGGGGGGGGGCGGGGGGGGGGGCGGGGGGGGTGGCGGCGCGTCAGCGACAGGCAGCCGCGGCCGATGCATTAGTGGATGTTGATGTAGAGCCGCTGCAACTCCTCGATCCGGCTCGCGACGCGCTGCTTCCAGCCGCGCGACAGCCGCTGCCAGTCCTTGTTGCTCGGCGCGGTGTCCTCGGGGAGGCTGACGAGCTGCTCGGCGATCTCGTCGAGCGAATAACCGATCTTCTGCGCGAACACGATGAACGCGATCAGCCGCAGCACCGCGCGCGAATAGTGCCGGTGGCTCGAGCCGTTGCGGTGCGACCTGATCAGCCCGCGCGTTTCGTAGAAGCGCAGCGTCGACGCCGGCACGCCGCTGCGCGCGGCCACTTCGCGGATCGACATCAGCGGCCATTGCGGGGTTTCCTGGATACCCATGATGTCCTCCGGGAAAGCTTGACTTGAAGTTAACTTCAACTTTTATGCTACGCGGCAGTTTAACCCGTCGCGAGGCATCATGCTCTCCTTATCCCTACGCAGGACGTCGCCTTTGAGCGCCGCCTGCGCACTGTTGCTGGCGTTGTCGGGCTGTCACGACGGCAAAGGCACATCGTCGGCCCAGCCCCTTCCCGAAGTCGGCGTCGCCACGGTCGCGCCGCGCACGGTCCGCCTCGCGGACGCGTTCAACGGGCGCGTCGAAGCGGTCGATGCGGTCGAACTGCGGCCGCGCGTAAGCGGCTATCTGCAGCGTGTCGCGTACAAGGAAGGCGACGCGGTCGCGCAGGGGGCGCTGCTGTTCGAGATCGACCCGCGCCCGTACCGGATCGCGCTCGACCGCGCCAGCGCGCAGCAGCAGCGCGCCCGTGCGGCCGCGAGCCTCGCGCAGGTGCAGCTCAAGCGCGTGCAGACGCTGATCGATGCGCACGCGACGTCGCAGGAAGAACTCGACAACGCGCGCGCCACCGCCGAGCAGGCACGCGCGGACCTGCAGGCGGCCGATGCGGCCGTCGCCGACGCGAAGCTCAATCTCGGCTTCACCGAAGTGCGCGCGCCGATCGCCGGGCGTGTCGGCCGCGCGGTCGCGACCGTCGGCAACCTCGCGCGCGCGGACGACACGCTGCTGACGACCGTCGTGTCGCAGGATCCCGTGTACGTGTATTTCGACTGCGACGAGCAGAGCTACCTGCGCTACAACGCGCGCCGCGCCGATCCGAAGCATCGCGCGATCGGCGCCGATCCCGTGCGCGTGGGCCTCGCGAACGAGACGGGCTTCCCGCACGCGGGCACCGTCGATTTCCTCGACAACCGGCTCGATCCGCGGACCGGCACGATCCGCGCACGCGTGCGGCTGCCGAATGCGGACCATACGTTCACGCCGGGCCTGTACGCGCGCGTGCAGCTCGTCAGCGGCCGCGACGAGGATGCGCTGCTCGTCGACGACAAGGCCGTGCTGACCGACCAGGACCGCAAGTACGTCTACGTGATCGGCCCGGGCGACAAGGCGCTGCGCCGCGACGTGACGATCGGCCGCGAGCTGGAGGGAGAGCGGATCGTCGAGAAGGGGCTGCAGGCAGGCGACCGCGTGGTGGTCGACGGCGTGCAGCGGATCTACTATCCGGGCGCGCAGGTGAAGCCGAAGGCGCTGCCCGCGCGCGCCGAGGCCGGTCGCGCCGCGCAGGCCGTGGCCGACGCCGGCACGCCTGCCGCGCATTGACGGGAGCGACGCAATGGATTTCTCCCGATTCTTCATCGACCGGCCGATCTTCGCGGTCGTGCTGTCGATCGTCATCTTCGCGATCGGCCTGATCTCGATTCCGATGCTGCCGGCCGGCGAATATCCGGAAGTCGTGCCGCCGAGCGTCGTCGTGCGGGCGACCTATCCCGGCGCGAACCCGAAGGAAATCGCCGAATCGGTCGCCGAACCGCTGG
This sequence comes from Burkholderia sp. Tr-20355, assembly GCF_017104685.1. NCBI lineage: Bacteria > Pseudomonadati > Pseudomonadota > Betaproteobacteria > Burkholderiales > Burkholderiaceae > Burkholderia > Burkholderia sp. Tr-20355. Next base: position 2,027 of record NZ_JAAGPK010000066.1, read on the forward strand.
AAGAAGCGATCAACGGCGTCGAAGGCATCATGTACATGAAGTCGGTGGCGGGATCGGACGGCAGCCTGCAGGTCGTCGTCACGTTCCTGCAGGGCGTCGATCCCGACACGGCCGCCGTGCGCGTGCAGAACCGCGTGAGCCAGGCGTTGTCGCGCCTGCCCGAAGAGGTGCGCCAGTACGGCGTGACCACGCAGAAGCAGTCGCCGACGCCGCTGATGTACGTGAGCCTCTACTCGCCGGACAACAGCCGCGATTCGCTGTATCTGCGCAACTACCTGACGCTGCATGTGAAGGACGAGCTGTCGCGGCTCACCGGCATCGGCGACGTCGGCGTATATGGCTCCGGCGACTATGCGATGCGGCTGTGGCTCGACCCGAACCGGCTCGCGTCGCGCGGGCTGACCGCGAGCGACGTGATCGCGGCCGTGCGCGAGCAGAACGTGCAGGTGTCGGCCGGCCAGCTCGGCGCGGAACCGTCGCCGAAGCGGAACGACTTCCTCGTGTCGATCAACGTGCGCGGCCGCCTGCGCACGGTGCAGGAGTTCGGCGACATCGTGCTGCGCAACGGCGACGACGGCCAGGTCGTGAAGCTGTCCGACGTCGCGCGCATCGAGCTCGGCGCGGGCGACTACACGCTGCGCTCGTATTTCAACGACAGGCATTCGGCCGTGGTCGGCATCTTCCTGTCGCCGGGCGCGAACGCGCTCGATGTCGCGAAGGCCGTGTATGCGAAGCTCGACGCGTTGTCGAAGCGGTTTCCGCCCGGTGTCGCGTACCGCCCGGTGTGGGACCCGACGGTGTTCGTGCGCGAGTCGATCCGCGCGGTGCAGCACACGCTGATCGAGGCCGTCGTGCTGGTCGTGCTCGTCGTGATCCTGTTCCTGCAGACGTGGCGCGCATCGATCATTCCGCTCGTCGCGGTGCCCGTGTCGGTCGTCGGCACGTTCGCGTGGCTCTACCTGCTCGGCTATTCGATCAACACGCTGACGCTGTTCGGGCTCGTGCTCGCGATCGGGATCGTCGTCGACGATGCGATCGTCGTCGTCGAAAACGTCGAGCGCAACATCGCGCAGGGGCTGAGCCCGCGCGATGCCGCGCACCAGGCGATGCGCGAGGTGTCGGGGCCGATTGTCGCGATCGCGCTCGTGCTGTGCGCGGTGTTCGTGCCGATGGCGTTCATGTCGGGCGTCACGGGCCAGTTCTACAAGCAGTTCGCGGTGACGATCGCGATCTCGACGGTGATCTCCGCGATCAACTCGCTGACGTTGTCGCCGGCGCTCGCCGCGAAGCTGCTGCGCCCGCACGGCGCGCCGAAGGATGCGCTGACGCGCGCGCTCGATCGCGCATTCGGCTGGCTGTTTCATCCGTTCAACCGGTTCTTCGAGCGCAGCTCCGACCGTTATCACGGCATCGTCGGCCGCACGCTGAAGCGGCGCGGCGTGGTGTTCGCGGTCTATGCGGCGCTGCTCGCGGCGACCGCGCTGCTGTTCAACGCGGTGCCGGGCGGCTTCATCCCCGTGCAGGACAAGCTGTACCTGTTCGCGGGCGCGAAGCTGCCGGAAGGCGCATCGCTCGCGCGCACCAGCGCGGTGACCGAGCAGATGACGAAGATCGCGCTCGACACCGACGGCGTCGAGATGGTGCCGGCGTTCGCGGGGCTGAACGCGCTGCAGGGCGTGAACACGCCGAACATCACGAACTCGTACGTGATCCTGAAGCCGTTCGACCGGCGTCACCGCAGCGCCGCGCAGATCAACGCGGACCTGAACGCGCGCTTCGCGGCGATCGACGGCGGCATGACCTATGCGCTGATGCCGCCGCCGATCCAGGGTCTCGGCAACGGTTCGGGCTACGCGCTGTACCTGGAGGATCGCGGCGGGCTCGGCTACGGCGAGTTGCAGAAGGCGTTGTCCGCGTTCCAGGCGGCGGTCGCGAAGACGCCGGGAATGAGCTATCCCGTCAGCTCGTACCAGGCGAACATCCCGCAGCTCGAGGTGAAGGTCGACCGGCTGAAGGCAAAGGCGCAAGGCGTCGCGTTGACCGACCTGTTCAACACGCTGCAGGTGTATCTCGGCTCGATGTACGTGAACGACTTCAATCTCTTCGGCCGCGTGTATCGCGTGATGGCGCAGGCCGACGCCGGCCACCGGCAGACGGCCGCCGACATCGCGAACCTGCGCACGCGCAATGCGAAGGGCGAGATGGTGCCGATCGGCTCGATGGTGACGGTCGGGCCCGCGTATGGGCCCGACCCGGTCGTCCGCTACAACGGCTATCCGGCCGCCGACCTGATCGGCGATGCCGATCCGAAGATGATGTCGTCGTCGCAGGCGATCGCGCAGCTCCAGCAGATCGCGAAGGACGTGCTGCCCCCGGGCATCACGCTCGAATGGACCGACCTCAGCTATCAGCAGGTCACGCAGAGCAACGCGGCGATCGTCGTGTTCCCGCTCGCGGTGATGCTCGTGTTTCTCGTGCTCGCGTCGCTGTACGAGAGCTGGACGCTGCCGCTCGCGGTGATCCTGATCGTGCCCGTGTGCATGTGCGCGGCGCTGTTCGGCGTGTGGCTGTCGGGCGGCGACAACAACGTGTTCGTGCAGGTCGGTCTCGTCGTGCTGATGGGGCTCGCGTGCAAGAACGCGATCCTGATCGTCGAATTCGCGCGCGAACTCGAAATCCAGGGCAAGGGCGTGATCGAGGCGGCGCTCGACGCATGCAAGCTGCGCTTGCGCCCGATCGTGATGACGTCGGTCGCGTTCATCGCGGGCTCGGTGCCGTTGCTGATCGGCAGCGGTGCGGGCAGCGAGGTGCGGGCGGCGACCGGCATTACCGTGTTCGCGGGGATGCTGGGCGTCACGCTGTTCGGGCTGTTCCTGACGCCCGTGTTCTATGTGGCGATCCGCAAGCTCGCGGGCGGCACGCCGGCCGTCTGGAGCGAACAGCACGGCACCCTCGAAGGAGAAAACCGATGAGCGCCGCTTTTCGACTTTCCGCGCTCGCGATGTCGTTGACGCTTGCCGCGTGCGCGGTGGGCCCCGATTTCAAGCGGCCCGATATGGCTACGGCCGCACGGTTCGCGCGCGACGGCCATCCGGCGACGCCGCGCGACGCGTCGCCGCCCGATATGCCGCCCGATGCGTCGGCCGCCGCCGATGCCGCGTTCTGGCGCGGCTTCGGCGATCCGGTGCTGACGCAGTTGATCGATGCGGCGCTCGCGGCGAACCAGGACCTGCAAGTGGCCGTGTCGCGCTACGACGCATCGAACGCGCTGCTGTCGCAAGCAACGTTCGACCGCTATCCGACGATCACCGCGAGCGGCCAGATCGGCCATCAGCTGATGAGCAAGGATCAGGCATTCGGCGCGCCGCGCAGCCAGCGCGACACGCCGACGTCGAACATCGGCATCAACGCCGCGTGGGAGCTCGACCTGTTCGGCCGCGTGCGGCGCTCGATCGAGTCGCAGCGCGCGGAAACGGCCGCGAGCGCGGCCGACGTGCGCGCGGTGCGCGTCGCGATCGCGGGCGAAGTGGCGAGCACGTACGTCGATCTGCGCGGCTCGCAGGAGCGGTTGCGAATCGCACGCGAGAACGCCGACAACCAGCAGCAGACGCTTGCGCTGATCAATGCGCGCGTCGGCGCGGGGCGAGGCTCCGACCTCGATGCGGCGCGAGCACGCGCGCAGTACGAATCGACGACGTCGCGGATCGCCGTGTACGAAGCCGCGATCGGCGTCGACGAGCACCGGCTCGCGGTGCTGACCGGGCAGACGCCCGATGCGCTGATCGGTCGCTTCGATCCGCCGAAAACCGGTGCGTCGCCGGGCACGCCGGTGCCGCTCCCGGCGCTGGCCGCCGACCTCGATCCCGGCACGCCGGGCGACCTGCTGCGCCGGCGTCCCGATGTCGCGGCCGCCGTGGCGCGGCTGCACGCGGCGACCGCGCGCGTCGGCGTCGCGACGGCCGACCTGTTTCCGCGCTTCACGCTGTCGGGGTTGCTCGGCAGCGCGACGAGCAGCTACGGGTTCTTCCGCGCGGGCAGCGACACGAACCTGATCGCGCTCGGCATCGACTGGTCGTTCCTCGACGTCGGCCGTGTGCGCGCGCGGATCGCCGCGAGCGACGCGGAAGCGGCTGGCCAGCTCGCGCAGTACCGGCAGACCGTGCTCGGCGCGCTGGAGGAAACCGAGAACGCGCTGCTGCGCGTTGCCCGCACGCGCGACGAGACCGCGCACCTCATACGCGCGGCCGACGACAGCGCGCGCGCCGCGCAGCTCGCGCAGACCCGCTTTTCGGCCGGCGCGATCGACTACTACGAAGTGCTCGACGCGCAACGGACGCTGCTGCAGGCGCAGGACGCGGCGGCCGACGGCCGGATGCGCAGCGCGGCGTCGACGGTCGCGCTGTACAAGGCGCTCGCGGGCGGCTGGCCGTCGGGCACGGGGCAGGGGGCGCAAGGCCCGCTTGCGCAGTCGGGGAAGTAGCGCGAGGCGGTCGGCGCGGCGTTTCCGTGGCTGCGCACGGCGGCCGGGCTCGATCTCGACGTTTCCGGTTTCCCGCACGTCGAACGCTGGCTGGCCGACATCGCCGCGCGGCCGGCCGTTCAGCGGGGCCTGATCGCCTGCCGCGCGCCGGCGGCCGTGGCGGCGCATTGACTCGCATCGCCCGCGCCGTACGGACGGCGCGGGCACCGGCCGCCTGCCCGCCGGGAAACATTGCTCTCCTTCGTCGTAAACGTCTCGAATGCGTGATATTTGCGGCCGCCGATCCGGTTTAGAGTGGCCGCGAATCGATGACGATGCGTCGTATGGCCGCAGAGCCTTACAGGCGCACCAGAGGAGTGGGAGACAACATGGGTGAAGGCAGGATTACGCAGGTCGAGTCGTTCGGTTTCGAGCGCATTCCCGATGCATCGCGCTATGCGCGGCCGATCGATCTGTTCCGGTTGCTGTTCGGCGGCTGCAATACGTTTTCCACATCAGTGCTCGGCAGCTTTCCGGTGCTGGTCGGGCTGTCGTTCAAGGCCGGTGTCTGCGCGATCGTGCTCGGCGTGCTCGCCGGCACGTGCATCCTCGCGCCGATGAGCCTGTTCGGCCCGCGCAACGGCACGAGCGACCCCGTGTCGTCCGGTGCGCATTTCGGCATCCACGGCCGGATCGTCGGCTCGTTCCTCGCGCTGCTCACGTCGATCGCGTTCTTCTCGCTCGCGGTGTGGAGCTCCGGCGACGCGCTCGTCGGCGGCGCGCACGACATGGTCGGCGTGCCCGTCAACGGCTTCACGCTCGGCGCGGCGTACATGGTGTTCGCGGTGCTCGTGCTGATCGTCTGCATCTACGGCTTCCGTTTCATGCTGTGGGTCAACAAAATCGCCGTGTGGGCCGCGAGCGTGCTGTTCGTCGCGGGCCTGTTCGCGTTCGCCGGCCTGTTCGACATGAACTATGCGGGCACGCTGCAACGGGGCAGCGCGGGTTTCTGGGCCGCGTTCGTCGGCGCGGTGCTGGTCGCGCTGAGCAATCCGGTGTCGTTCGCGTCGACGCTCGGCGACTGGGCACGCTATATCCCGCAGCACACGCCGAGGCATCGCGTGATGGGCGCGGTGTTCGCCGCGCAGGTCGCGACGTTCGTGCCGTTCTTCTTCGGCCTTGCGACCGCGACGATCATCGCGTCGAAGGCACCCGCGTTCATTGCGTCGAACGACTACGTCGGCGGGCTGCTCGCGATCTCGCCGCGCTGGTTCCTGCTGCCGATGTGCCTGATCGCGATCATCGGCGGGATGTCGACCGGCACGACCGCGCTGTACGGCACCGGCCTCGACGTCTCGAGCATGTTCCCGCGGATCCTGAACCGCGTCCGCGCGACGCTGCTGATCGGCACGATCGCGATCGCGTTCATCTTCGTCGGCCGCTTCTGGTTCAACCTCGTCGAAAGCGTCGCGACGTTCTCGACGCTGATCGATACGTTCAGCTGCCCGTGGATGGCAATCATGGTGATCGGCTACGTGACGCGCCGCGGCTACTATCTCGCCGACGACCTGCAGGTGTTCAATCGCGGGCTGCGCGGCGGCCACTACTGGTTCACGCACGGCTGGAACGTGCGCGCGATGGGCGCATGGCTGCCGGCCGCCTTCACCGGGCTCGCGTTCGTGAACCTGCCGGGCCAGTTCGTCGGGCCGCTCGGCCACCTCGCGGACGGGCTCGACCTGAGCGTGCCGGTGTCGCTGGCGGTGGGCGGGATGCTGTACTTCGTCTTGCTGACACTGTATCCGGAGCCGGACGGCGTGTACGGCCCGCGCGGGCGCCGCTTCGTGCGCGGCGGCAGGCACGGCGCGCGCGGTGCCGGTGCGCCGGCGATCCAGCCGAAGGGGTATTGAGCGGCGTGGCCTCTTGCTCCATGTCTTGAAGCGCCAACGCCGCCGCGCGGGTCGAGCCGCTGGCGGCGTTGGCGTTTCCGTTTCCGGCAGTGCGGCCGATCAGTCGAGTGTGCAGCCCGCGAGCATCCCGCCGTCGACGATGAATTCCGACCCCGTGCAATACGCGAATTCGTCGGACGCGAGGAACAGCACGAGGCTGCCCGCTTCGTCGGGCTCGCCGATGCGCGCGGCAAGGGCTGCGTGGCGATCGACGTGCTACCGTGCGGTCGGCCCCTTGACCGCCAGCCGCCGGCACGCGGTCGCGAGCTGGTTCGGATCGCGTTCGTGGCGGTGCAGGAAGCTCAGGCCGATCGTCTGGCGGATCATGGGGCCGGCGAGCGGCACGAGCGCGATCTTGTGTGCGAACAGGTCGCGCACGCGGCCGGCTCGCCCGTCGCGCCCGACTGGTACGTGCTGTTCGCGGCATCGTTCGGGCTGCTCGCGAGCGTGTTCATGCGCGACGGCGCGCCGTGCGTGGTCGCACGCCGGCAATTCCAGGGCGAACCGCTGAGCGCCAGGTAGCGGCCGGCGGCCGCGCCCCGGTGACCCATCGGCGCGGGCGCCGTGCCGGGTAGCGGCGCAGCCGATGGTTAGCATCGCGGGCGGCGGCCTACCGCGGCGGCCGCCCGGTCATTACGCTTGGGCGATCATCCACTCCTTCCGGAAGGTCGCCATGTCCCGGCTCGATTACACGCTGCTCGGCCCCTGTCTGCTCGCCATCGCGCTCGACGCGATGGGATTCGGGCTCGTCTACCCGATGATGTCCGCGATCTTCAGCGATCCGCACGCGGGCATCCTGCCGGCCGACGCCGGCCCGCATCTGCGCAATTTCTATCTCGGTCTCGGCTACGGGATCTACCCGCTGTGCATGTTCTTCGGCTCGTCGCTGATGGGCGAGCTGTCCGATCGCTACGGCCGCCGCAGGATCCTGCTGCTGTGCGTGCTCGGCCTGGCGGCCGGCTACGCGATGATGGCGGCCGGTGCGTGGCACGCCAGCGTTGCGCTGCTGCTGGCCGGCCGCGGGCTCACCGGCCTGATGGCCGGCTGCCAGGGCATCGCGCAGGCGGCGATCACCGACCTGAGCACGCCGGAGAACAAGGCGTACAACATGAGCATCATGTCGCTCGCGTTCAGCGCGGGCGTGATCGTCGGCCCGGTGCTCGGCGGCGTCACGTCCGACCGGACGATCTCGCCGCTGTTCGACTACGGCACGCCGTTCGTGCTGGTCGCCGCGCTGTCGCTCGTCTGTGCGTGCTGGACCTGGGCATCGTATCGCGACTCGGCCGCGCCGCGCGGCGATACGCGCATCGATCCGCTGCTGCCGCTGCGGATCATCTGGGAAGCCGCGCGCCAGCGCAACGTCGCGTTCCTGTCGGTGGTGTTCTTCCTGATGCAGGTCGGCTACGGGCTGTACCTGCAGACCATCATGCTGCTGCTGCAGGCGAAATTCGGCTATACGAGCGCGCGGCTCGGGTTGTTCAGCGGCGTGATCGGCATCTGCTTCGTGTTCGGCCTGCTGTTCGTCGTGCGGCTGATGCTGCGCGTGTGGCGCGTGATCGACATCGCGAAGACGGGCCTGCTCGTCGCCGGGCTGGGCCAGATCCTGTCGGCATGGTTCCCGCACGAACCCGTGCTGTGGGCGCTCGCGATGGTCGTCGGCTGTTTCGACATGGTGGCGTACACGACCATGTATACGGCGTTCTCCGACGCCGTCAGCGAAGACCGGCAGGGCTGGGCGCTCGGCGTCGCGGGCTCGGTGATGGCTGTCGCGTGGGTCGTCACGGGCGCGCTGACCAACCTGCTGCCCGTGTTCGGCGAGACCGGTCTGCTGCTGATCGGCGGCGCGGGCTTCCTGCTCAGCTTCGTGATGATGGCCGCGTACGGGCGGACGCGACCGGGCGCCCGGACGGCCGCGCTGTCGTAGGCGGCACGCACGTTGGCCCGATCCTGTCGGACGTTGTCCCGTGTGCGGCTGTCGCGCGAGGCCGCGCGGCCCGACACTGGCGCCTCGCGGCCGCGGAAGGATCGGGCCGCGTCCGGCGGCGCCGGCCGGCCCGGCGCGCCGTCTCGTCAATATGCGAACCGAAAGGAAGCGACCCATGCAACACCCGACCATCCGTACCCTGGCCGGCGCGACCGCGCCGACGTCGATCGACGCCGCCCGCAGCGCGCTGCTGGTGATCGATTTCCAGAACGAATACTTCAGCGGCCGCCTGCCGATTCCGGACGGGCCGCGCGCGCTGGGCAATGCACGGCGCGTGATCGCGTTCGCCGACCGCGCGGGCATTCCGGTATTTCACGTCCAGCATGTCGATGCGGCCGACAGCCCGATCTTCGCCGACGGCAGCGACGGGTTTCGCTTCCACGCGGACCTGCAGCCGGCGCCGCACCACGCGGTCGTGAAGAAGACGTCGGTGAGCGTGTTCCCGACGACCGACCTCGACGCGCGCCTGAAGGCGGCCGGCGTCGACACGCTGATCGTCACGGGCCTGATGACGCATGCGTGCGTGGCCGGCGCGGCACGCGATGCGGTGCCGCTCGGCTATGCGGTGATCGTCGTCGACGACGCGTGCGCGACGCGCGATCTCGACGTCGCGGACGGCGGCACGGTGCCGCACCGCGACCTCCATCGCGCGACGCTGGCCGCGCTGTCGGACACGTTCGGCGACGTGCTGACGACCGAACAGGTCCTGGCGCTCGACGTCGCCTGACGACGGCGCGGGCCGGCGCTCAGTCGGCCCAGCCGGGCACCGCGTGCACGACTTCGCCGCGGAAGCACGTCTCGATCACGCGGGTTTGCGCGAACGTCTCGACCGGGTGCGCGAACGGATTGCGGTCGAGGATCGCGAAGCTCGCGTCCTTGCCCGCTTCGAGCGAACCGGTGCAGTCGTCGAAACGCAGTGCGTAGGCGGTGTTCACCGTGTAGGCCTCGAGCATCGTGAGCAGGTCGAGCCGTTCGTGCGGGTTCCACGGCGGGCTGTCGGGCTGGTCGATCAGCCGATGCGTGACACCCGTCTGGATGATCTGCATCGGGTCCATCGTGCTGACCGACCAGTCGGAGCCGGCCGCGAGCATCGCGCCCGCGTTGCGCAGGCTGCGGAACGGATAGTTGCGCGCGGTGCGCTCGGCGCCGAGCAGGTCGCGATAGAGCTGTTGCTGCTCCTCGCGGGCGGCCGTCCACAGCGTCTGCACGCTTGCGATCGCGCCGAGCCGGTTGAAGCGGCCCATGTCGGCCGGATCGACGAGCTGCAGGTGCGCAAGCTGCGCGCGCCGGTCGCGCATGCCGTTGCGGCGCTGGACATGTTCGAGCGCGTCGAGCGTCATGCGCACCGCGCGGTCGGCGAGCGTGTGGAAGTGCAGGTCGAAGCCGGCGGTATCGGCGAGCAGGCAGATTTCGTTCAGCGCGTCCTGGCTCCACAGCGCGAGGCCGCAGTCGTCGGTGCCCGCATACGGCTCGAGCAGCGCGGCGGTTTTCGATTCCGGCACGCCGTCGACGAAGATCTTCACCGTGTGCAGGCGCAGGTTGTCGCGCTCGTATTCGCGGCGCCACGCGGCGAAGCGCTCGATCTGCTCGCGCGGGTCGCGGCGCGGGTTTGCGTAGAGCCCCGCGCTCATGTACGCCTTCAGGGTGCCCGCGCGCTGCGCGTCGGCATAGGCCTGGAGCTCGGCTTCGTCGACGCGTGCATCGAACCAGCCGGTGATGCCGTAGCCGTGCGCCATCGCGTGCGCCTTGGCGAGCGATTTCGGGTAGCCGGCCGGGCTCAGTTGCGGAATGAGCGGGCACACGCGGTAGAACGCCGCTTCGTGCACGACGCCGTTCGGCGCGCCCGAGGCGTCGCGCTCGATCACGCCGCCGGACGGATCGGGCGTATCGGCCCGGATGCCGGCCGCTTCGAGTCCCTTCGTGTTGAGGCAGCCGCTGTGCACGTCGAAGCCGACCACGAGCAGCGGCCGGTCGGGCACGATCTGGTCGAGCAGTTCGCGGGTCGGATACGTGCCGAACGCGGCGAGGTTCGCACCGCCGAGATAGACCCACGGCTCGTTCGGCGTCGCATCGGCGCACGCGCGGATACGCTGCAGGATCGTGCCGGGATCGTTGATGCCGGACAGGTCGAAGTCGCCGAGGATCTGATGGCCTTCGAGCGGGTGCACGTGACCGTCGATGAGGCCCGGCAGCATCAGCCGGCCGGCGAGATCGACCCTTCGCGTCGCGGGGCCGGCCAGCGGGCGGATGTCGTCGTCGCGGCCGACCGCGACGATCTTGCCGTCCCGGGTGGCGAGCGCCTGCGCGAAGCGGCGCTGCGCGTCGCCCGTGTAAAGCAGGCCGTTCAGATAGACGGTATCGGCGTGTTGCATGTGTCTCCTCCGGGTAGGGGATCGACGGGCGCGCGTGTCCGGCGGGCGGGCCGTGCGGCTCGTCCGGTCGCGTGCGCCCGGTCGGGGTGGAACGGGATGAGAGGGGTTACGTGCCGGCGCCGCGTGGCGGCGCTGCTGCGCCGTGGCGAAGGTCGGCAACGGCTGCCGGAGCGTCATGCCGGTTTCGCCGACGGGCCCGTATCGGCGAATCGGTGAGCGACGCGCTTGCGGCCGTGCAGGCCGGCGTCGATCCGGTAATCGGCATGCCGTGTCTCCGTGGTATCCGACGCGTTGCTGCCGTCGGGTGAGTCAGATACTAGGAGCGGGGCGGCCGGCTGTCTGTCGTCGTTTTGAGGACAACGTGCGACAAAGGCGGCGTTTACCGGCTGCGGTCTTCCTGCGCTTCGTCTTCGGTCACGCACCACGCGAACAGCCCGGCGCGGTTCGCGACGCCGAGCTTCGCGAGCGCGCGGCCGAGATAGGTGCGCACGCTGCTGGCCTTGAGCGCGAGCGTGTCGGCGATTTGCGGGACGGGCCGGCCTTGCAGCACCGCGCGGCAGACGAGCCGCTCGCGCTGCGACAGCGCCGCGCCGCTGGCCGACAGCCGCTGTTCGAAGCGCAGCAGCAGCGCGCCGTCGTCCGAGCGCGGCGTCAGGCGGGCGAGCCGCGCATGCTGGATCAGCAGCGGCAGCACGAAATCGCCGAGCTGCCGCAGCAGCGCCAGTTCGGCCAGCGTATAGGACGGCTGGCCGCGCCGGCGGAACAGCGAGAATGCATAGACATAGTCGCGCTCGCTGCCGAGCAGCGTGCAGTCCTCGCCGAGGTCGCCGAGCGCGAACTGGCGGCCGTACTCGGTCGCCGTGTCGATTTCGTCATTGCAGGAGAACACGAGCTGCGAATCGGTCGCGCGCTCGATATGCGGGAGCAGCGTGTCGTCGCGCCAGTCGCCCTGTGTATACAGATCGAGTGCGTGGCGCGTGCCGTCGGGATCGTCGCCGCCGGCGAAGAACAGCACGTCGACGCTGTTGACCGAGTGGGACGGCGCGTCGCGCCGGTAACGCGTCGCGACGCTGTAATGGGATTGCGGATCGACGGTTTCGCGCAGCCACGCCCAAAGCCGGGCGGGAAACTGCGGACTGCCGAGGCTGGCGACCAGGTCGCCGGCGTTGCTCAGGGAGATGTGGGCGGGGTTCATCGTTGACACCGTCTTCGCGAACGGCCGCCTTGGCGGGCCGTGCTTCGCCTGCACCGGAGCGGCGGCGAAGCACGATTGTAGGGGACTTCGCGCGCGCAGGGCACCCGCGCTTGCCCGCCGCCCGCGCGTCAGAACATCGTGTTCCGGTTCGCGGCCGTTTCGGGCACCGGCTGGATCACGTCCCAGTGCTCGACGATCCTGCCGTCCTTCACGCGGAAGATGTCGACCACCGCTTCGCCGCGATCGCCCGGACGCTCGGTCGCGTGCACGTGCAGGTACACCAGGTCGCCGTCGGTCGCGCTGCGGACGATGCGTGCGCGCGAGGCGGGGTTCTTCTGGAATGCGCCGACGAAATACGACACGAACGGTTTCTTGCCGTCGGGCACGTGCGGGTTGTGCTGTTTGTAGTCGTCCGCGACGACGGTGGCGGCCTCGACCGCTTCATGCTTGTTGAAGAAGCGGTCGTAGAACGTCAGCACGAGCTGGCGGTTGGCCTCCTCAGCGGCCAGGTCGCGGGGAGCCGGGGCGGCAGCCAGCGCGGCCGCCGATGCGGCCAGCAACACGCATGCGGCAACGACGCGAGCGGGGGAGCGGAACGATGACATGTAGCGGTTTCCTTGTCTGACGGTTCGTGGATGCGCGCATGTGATACGCGACTGCGGGGGCGACGCTCGTGACGATCGACGACGGTCGGTCGCGCGAAACCGCCGGCACGCATGCCGGCCGATGCGCGGCGATCGGACGCAACGCATGCATCGTTACTGCGGCCGATACGGCGGCGCCGCGCCATCGTCATGTTTCGTTGAACTGGCGAATCCCGGCAGTTGTCGGGGCGATCGAATGGTACAGTTGCCGCGAACCCGTCACAAGAAGTCATCGCGGTGTGAACAGGTCACACCGCGATGACCATGCGTTGCCCGTGAAAGAGAGTCCAGTCATGCCGTTGCCGTCCGCCGACGAATCCGTCGAACTCGATCAGCCGTGCCCGATCCGCGATGTCCTCGATCGCATCGGCGACCAGTGGAGCCTGCTCGTGCTCGAGGCGCTGTCCGGCGGAACGATGCGTTTCAACGAACTCGGCCGCGCGATCGGCGATGTGTCGAACCAGATGCTGTCGCGTACGTTGAAGCGGCTCGAGCAGGACGGCTTCGTCAGCCGCACGCTGTTCGCCGAAGTGCCGCCGCGCGTCGAATATGCGCTGACCGAGCTCGGGCGCTCGTTCCTGACGCCGATGCAGGCGATGATCCGGTGGGCCGACGAACATCATCGCGCGATCTGCGCGGCGCGCCGTCGTGCGCGAGAACTGGACGGTAGCGGGCGTTGAGCGGAATGCACGGACCGTTGCGTCGATGCACGGCGTGCCGCGGAAGGTGCGCGATGGGGTGACGCACGGCCGGATGCGTTTGCATCGGCATCGATTGATTTCGTTATCCGAACGGTGCCGTCAGGATGAATAACCGGGACGATGCGTCGATGTATGCGTCGCGAAGGTGCCCGGGCGTGGGCGGGACGGTGCGTTGATGGCGGGCCACGCGTCCTGATGCGACGGCGCGAACGGTGCCGCTTCCCGCATGCCGTCCGGCGCCGGACCGTCGTCGCCCGGCGCCGCGCGGCGGCCTATCGCCACGAGCCGTCGACGTAGACCCATACCGGCCCCTGGCGGCGCCAGTAGCCGGGTACCCAGCGACGTCCGGGGCGTCGTGCGACCCAGCGGCCGGACACCCATATATAGCGGCCGCGCTGCCAGCGCCAGTAGCCATCCGTCCATATATAGCCGTGCGGCCGGGGCGGCGGCGGCCGGCGGTCGTGCCGGGCCGCCGGCGGCGCGAGATGCGGGCGATCGTCGTACGGCGGCCCGCCGGGTACGCGGTTCGGGCCGGACGGCCGATACACGGGCGGTGCGGGCTGGGCCGAGGCGGCGCGCAGCCAGCCGGTCCCGGCAACCGCGGCGGTCAATCCGATGGCGCGCAACAACGAGCGTCGATTCATGGCGTGTCCTGTGCAGTATTGAAGGCTGCCTTACATTAGCCTGCCGGTACGCCCGCCGGGTTACGTGAGCGGTTAAGGCTGTTACTGCGTGTCACGGCAGGCGCAAACCGCCTGTTCCTTTCTGCCGGCTGACGGGGATGTCGCCCGCGACGCGGCCGCCGCATTCTGTTTACCGATGGTTGCCCGTGTTTTAGGCGCCCGACGCCTGAAGATCGAGATCAAAGCAGGTAAAAATTACTGTTTTGGGGCGCTTGGCCGGATCCGTTTGTTGTTTCTATGCAACCGTCAAGACGATGACATGTAAGAATGGTGCGATGAAGGCCTCCAAAATGCTGTCGTCAAGAGGTCAAAAACAAGCGTTAAAACAAATACTTATGACTAGTCCCCACTTTCATTATTTCTAGTTCTGGAAAAGCTTATTTCTTTATTTGCGGATCGCTCCCCTAGGGTACACCCCTAAACTCACGGTTCCCAAACGGGCAACTATCCGGGCGTGGCCAGCAGGACCGATGGCACTCCCGGGCGGTTGAAGACCGTTTATGAACAAGGTCGCGAGACCTGCCTCTTTTTAGAAGGGAGCTCCACGAATGAACAAGACTCTGATCGTTGCAGCAGCTGCAGCATCGTTCGCTACCGTCGCTCACGCGCAAAGCAGCGTCACGCTGTACGGCGTGCTGGACGCAGGCATCACCTACCAAAGCAACGTCCAACCGGCACTGGGCCAAGCTGGCAAGTCGCGTTGGTCGATGGGTTCGGGCATTGACCAGAGCCGTTTCGGCCTGCGTGGTTCGGAAGACCTCGGTGGCGGCCTGAAGGCAATCTTCACGTTGGAAAGCGGCTTCAACATCGGTAACGGCCGCTTCGCGAACGGCAACGGCGGCATGTTCAACCGCCAGGCTTTCGTCGGCCTGTCGAGCCAGTACGGCACGGTCACGCTGGGCAAGCAGTATGACGCAACGCAAGACTACCTGGCGCCGCTGACGGCAACGGGCTCGTGGGGCGGCACGTACTTCGCGCACCCGCTGAACCTCGACCGTCTGAGCACGAACGGTGACGTCGCACAGAACAACACGATCAAGTACACGAGCGCGAACTACGCTGGCCTGCAATTCGGCGGTACGTACTCGTTCTCGAACAACACGAACTTCGGCAACAACCGTGCATACAGCGCGGGCGCTGCATACCAGTTCCAAGGTCTGAAGCTCGCAGCTGCATACTCGCAAGCGAACCTGGGTGACGGCACGAACGCAAACGGCGCAACGTCGTCGGCGATCGGTGGCATCGCTAGCCAAGGCCGCGTCCGTACGTACGGCGCTGCTGCTGGTTACGCATTCGGCCCGGCGCAAGTCGGCGCAGCGTGGACGCAAGCGCGTCTCGACAACAATGCTGTTGGTGTGAGCACGCTGCGCACCGACAACTACGAAGTCAACGCAAAGTACAACCTGACGCCGGCTCTCGGCCTGGGTGCTGCTTACACGTACACGAACGCGAAGATCAACAACGGCAGCACGCACTGGAACCAGTTCGGTCTGCAAGCTGACTACGCACTGTCGAAGCGTACGGACGTCTACGCACAAGCTGTGTACCAGCGTGCAGCGAAGAACGGCATCGGCGCATCGATCTACAACGGCGACGTCAGCACGCTGCCGAGCTCGTCGATCAACCAAACCGCAGCAACGGTTGGTCTGCGTCACCGCTTCTAAGCGTGACGGCGGGGTAACCCGCTTCGCAGCATCAAAAAAGGCGCCTTCGGGCGCCTTTTTTTTGTCTGCGGAATGTGATGTCGACGATTCGCGTCGTCCGGATGCAAAAAAGCGAGGCGCGTGCCTCGCTTTTTTCGTTGTGCGTCGGTGTTGCGCGCGGCACTGGCCGCCGGTGACGTCAGCGCGTGTACTCGCCGTTGGCTTCCGGCTGGAACACGATCGCGGAGACTTTCATCTGCTTTTCGGCGCCGCTCGGCTGCATCACCTTGACCATCTGGCCACGCTGCGTGCCCAGCAGCGCCATGCCGACGGGCGAGAAGACGTTCAGGCGGCCGAGTTCGAGATTGGCGGCGTCCGGATAAACAATCGTCCAGGTCGCCTGTTCCTGGGTCGCTTCGTCGAGCAGCGTGATCTGCGAGTTCATCGTGACGACATTGGCCTTGATGGCGTCGGGCTGCACGATGTCGGCACGCTCGAGCAGCGTGTCGAGCATGGTCTGGAAGCGCGGGTTCTGTTCGGCGTGCTTCTCGAGGCGAGCAACGTCGAGTTCGGTCAACTGGTAAAGGCGTTGTTTCATGGCAGTTCTCCAAATGATCGGCAAGGGCAGGCGTGGCGTGCCTATGGGGATCGCCCGGAGCCTGTCTGACCTGGCTCCGGGAGGAGACCAAGCCGTCAGATCAGGCGCCGGGCAGGGGCGAGCGGTGCCTGGGCCGTGCGTCGAGCGAGGGGATGCGCCGGATGGCCGGCGTGCGCGCGCACGCCGGCCGGGCCGGACGGCGAAACCGAAAGGAGCGTGAGCGCGTACATGGTGGATGGAATATCGGCTGGCGATTAAAACCTTACGATTCTACAACACAACCTTCGGGATATGTGATCCGGCTGTTGGCGTTTCGTCAGCGATTGTTGTGCACATAACGCAAGTTGCGCGGGCTGTGTGCGGAAATATTTGGTGATTTTTTCCAAAATTGCAACGCTGTATGTTCCAACTAAGGGTTTCCCCTTGGAGTGACGCGCACTACACTGGATTCATTCGCTTCAGACAGGGTCCTGCCGAGGCGACGTCAAAAGAGAACATATTCCGGAGGTAAATCATGAAGTCGATCATCTACGCAGCCATCGCCGCATCCGTCCTTGCCGCACCGATCGCATCGTTTGCACAGTCCGAACAGGGGCTGACGCGCGACCAGGTCAAGGCCGAACTCGTGCAACTCGAACAGAACGGCTACAAGCCGCTGGCGAGCGATGCGCAGTACCCGAGCAACATCCAGGCAGCCGAACAACGGATCCAGCCGAACCAGCCGATGCTCGCGCAGGCCGATACGAGCGGCTACGGCGCCGTCGCGACGGGCGCGGGCCAAGCCGGCCGCCGCGTGACGCGGGAAGCACCGAATCCGGTGAATTCGGTCTACTTCGGCAACTAATCGAACGTCCCCGGTCTGCCCGAGCGCACCATTCAATCGACGAGACGCGCGCCGTTTGCGCGCGTCGTTCGCCCGCTGGAGCAGAACCTCCGTCGCCGCATGTCGGCGGCTTTCCGCCCAGACGCTGACGCGTTTGGGCCTTTTTTGCTGCGCGGATCAGGTCGAAGCGACCGGCGTGCCGTGAATGTAGTGTTCGAGCTGGCTGATCGTGAACTGCTGATCGGCGATCACGCTCTTCACGAGGTCGCCGATCGAGATGAGGCCGACCAGCTTGCCGCCGTCGAGGACGGGCAGGTGGCGCATCCGGTGCTCGGTCATCAGCGCCATGCACTCGTCGGTGGATTGCGACGGTTCGACGTAGCGTACCTTCGCCGTCATGATTTCCTCGACGCGGGTCGCTTTCGATGAACGGTCCTGCAGGACGACCTTGCGCGCGTAATCGCGCTCGGTGACGATACCCGCGATGTCGTCGCCGTCCACGACCAGCAACGCGCCGATCCCCTTTTCCGCCATCAGCTTGATGGCGTCGTAGACGAAATCGGTCTTCGTGACGGTGTAGATCGTGCGGCCCGAATCAGGCTTGGCCTTGAGAATCTGCGCGACAGTCGTGCTCATTCGCTTTCTCCGTGTGCAGGTCGATACAGGGAAGGCAGGGCGTTGGTGCGCGACACCCGTTGAGCCCAGTATAGCCGGGCGCGCAGTGGCAGTCGCGTGACGTTTCCAGATTAGCGGTAAACTCCCGTCACGCACTATCCACACAACTCCTACATTCCTGAACGTTTCGATTCAATTCATGATGTCTTCGCGTCCCCAATCGCCCGCGCCGGGCAATGACCAGGCCGACGAGTGCGTGACACTCGTCGCCACCGCGTCGCTGCCTACGCGTTACGGTACGTTCAAGTCATACGCGTTTCGCGTATCGGGCAGCGATGCCGAACATCTAGCGCTCGTGATGGGCGACGTGGCCGGCGAGCAGTCGGTGCTGACGCGGCTGCACTCCGAATGCCTGACCGGCGACGTGTTCGGCTCGTATCGCTGCGATTGCGGCGAGCAGCTCGACCTCGCGTTGCGCTATATCGCGGCGGAAGACCGCGGCGTGCTGTTGTACCTGCGCGGTCATGAAGGGCGCGGGATCGGCCTGAGCAACAAGATCCGCGCGTACGCGCTGCAGGAGCAGGGGCGCGACACCGTCGAGGCGAATCTCGACCTCGGCCTGCCCGACGATGCCCGCGAATACGATTCGGCCGCCGCGATCCTGCGGATCCTCGGCGTGACGTCGGTGCGGCTGATGAGCAACAACCCGGAGAAGTTCGACACGCTCGCGAAGCACGGCATTCCGGTCTGCGAGCGCGTGGCGCTGGCGGTGCCCGTGCGCGAGGAAAACGAGCGTTATATCCGCACGAAGCAGACGAAGTTCGGGCATTACTTCGAGGAAAACGAGTAATCGCGATGGGCGCACCCGTGCCCGTTTCTCGTTGTTTGTTCCATCGATCGTCGCGCCCGGACGCGACGATCGAGCTTCCTCCTTCGTCAGCCGCCCCGCCTTCGGGTTCGTGATGTCACCAGCGTTCCGCTGCCGCCCGTGCGATCCTCGTCACCCATGTCCACCCTCTCGAAGATCGAAACCGAACGCCTGATGCTGCGTCGCTGGCGTGCGTCGGATGCGGGTGCGCTTTCGGCGATGCATGCCGATTCGGACGTGATCGCGTGGCTCGCGCGCGGCCCGATGTCCGTCGACGAGGCGAGCGACCTCATCGCGCGCTTCGATGCGCATTTCGATGCACACGGCTTCGGCGTGTGGGCGGTCGAACGTCGTGCCGACGCGACGCTGATCGGGCTTTGCGGTCTGTCGCATGAAGCGCGTGCAACCCATCCGATGGCGCCGAGCGTCGAGATCATGTGGCGGCAGGCGCGCCACGCGTGGGGGCAGGGCTACGCGCTCGAAGCGGCTGCCGCCGCGTTGGCCGACGGGTTCGGCCGGGCCGGGCTCGGCGAAATCTTCGCGTGGACGGCCGACACCAACGTGCGGTCGCGGCGTGTGATGGAGCAGCTCGGCATGCTGCGCCAATCCGCGCGCGACTTCGATCATCCCGCGTTGCCGGACGGGCATCCGCTGCGGCCGCACGTCGTGTATGTCGCGCGCGCCGGCGGCGTTGCCGGCGCGTAACGGCTCACGCGTCTGCGCGTGTCAGCGCCACGTGCCGTTCTGCAGCACGATTCGGTAGCCGTCGGCATCCTCGAAGGTCTGGCCGGATATTTCCCAGTACGGATTGAACGACGTCACGGGCATGAAGCCATGTGCGGCGGCGCGCTCGCACGCGGCTTCCCATTCCGGTCGATCGGGCAGGTAGAAGACGATCAGGTCTTCGGGTGTGGGCGACGGCGCGATCGGATGATCCGGGCAGTGCGTGAATTCGAAGTGATAGTCGAGGCCTTCGCGTCCGAGCATCACGCCGGAAAAGCCGTCGTGATCGTCGAAGCGCGCGAGGACCGACAGGTCGAGGGCGTCGCGATACATGCGCTCGGTGCGGGCGAGGTTGCTGACCGGGCGGGCAATACGCAAGTGGGCGTGCAAGATGACCTCGGCGAAGAGTGGCGGGCCCGGTCAATGATAAGCGGACCGATCAGGATGGCGTGAGGCGAGCGGATCGTGTCGCGGCGCATGCTCGTCGTGTCGAACGATATCGATTCGTTTCGGCCAAACGAAGCGGAGGGGCGACTCCCGACTCGCTCAAGATACAACAAACATGACGCTTCAGATTCAGTGTGTGCACTGCGGCCGCCGCCGGCGCATGTCTGCCAAATCCCGGCCTTCCGCAGCAGCCTGCTGTTCGACGTGCGGATTCGTGCAGGTCGGACGGGAGATGAGGAATGAGTAAGCCCGATCTGCGTCGGCCGGTTGCCGGACCTTATCGCCAATCGCGATGGGCGGCCGGACTGGAGGCCGCCTTTGGATGGGTGGCCAAGGGCACGTTGGTACTGGCCGGGCTGGCGATGGTCGCGTTGATGGCACTGACGGGTGACGTCGGCGTCGTGACGGACCTGCCGTCGACCAGGAAGGGTTGGCTATCCCTGCTGTTGATCCTGGTCGTGGCGCTCGCGCTGATATTCGTGGTGCATCACTACTGGCTGCACCCGGCCGGCGCACGTCCGGCGGGTTAGCCGGAGCGGAAAATGATGTGGCCCCGAGATCCGCGCAGGCAATAAAAAAGCCCGCTGCTTGAGCGGGCTGAATCCATGTTTGGAGACATGGAGGAGACAGACGTCAATTTAAGGGAAAACCCGGACGTTTGCAAGCGCTAGTTGTATCCATGCAACTGGCAGCCGCGTGATCCATTCACATGCCGCCGGCCCGCGCATGTGCCGCAAACGCGCCGAACCGCTCCTGCGCGACGGGCAGCGCGTACTTGTCGCGCATTTCCGTCTCGATCCATGCACAGGCCTCGCGTGCGCAGTCGGTCAGCGCATGCCGCGTCGCATGGCCGTCGATGTCGTAGACGAAGCGTACGCCGACCTCGTCGTCGGCCACCTGGCGCTCGAGCTGATTGAGCTGCAGTTGCGGTCCGTGCTGCTGCGACAGCGCACGCAGCTCGTCGAAGTGATATTCGAGCCAGTCGGCAAAGAACAGCGCGTCGCTGTGGCACGGCAGGCGAAAGGCCGTGCTGCGCGACGGGCGCGGGGCGGCCTCGCCGGCCGGTGCGAGCGGCGCGCTGTCGGCGGCGCGGGCCGTATCGACGGGCGCCAGCGGGTGCCGAATGTGCCGGTACGGTGCGCGATCGCGCAGCGCATGCCACAGCAGCTCGTCGCCGGCGGCGCCGGACGGCTGCATCGTCAGGTCGTGCTGGCCGCCTCCGGCCGGAGCGGTGCCGCGAATCATGAGGCGCAGCGAGCAGAGCGGCTCGTCCGCGACCAGCAGCGTCGCTGCGCGCGGCAGCCCGCAGACGAGCGGCGCGGCGCCGGCGGCGCGAAACACGAGCCCGCGGCGGTCGAGCCGCACGAGCGGCAGCGGCCTGGGAAACGACGGATAGGCGACCGCAATGCGGGCGCCGCCGGCGCTCGTCAAGCCGGGCATCATCGCGCGAAAGACCTGAGACTGGTCCACGTTGGTTCTCCTTCGTTACGATGCCGCCCGGACGGACACGCGCGTTCCGGCTCAGGCGGCGATGGCTTGCCGGGTTGCCTGCCCCGGCTCGATTCCTAGCGCGGCAAACGTTTGCGGATCGATGTCGATCCAGCACGCGACCACCAGACGACCGTCCACCTGTTTCGGCGGGCCTGCGCGGTGCGCGTGAATGCCGATCCGGCGGAACAGCCGCTCCATGCTCGCGAACGTCACGCCGATCAGTTGGCGCGCGCCGAGCTGCGCCGCGCATTCGACGACCGCGGCCAGCATCGGGCGCACGGCCCACTCGGCGTTGCCCGGGCCGCCTTCGTCGTCGGTCGCCGCGAACCTGGACAACTCCCAGACGGCGGCCGATTGCGGCAGCGGCATGTCTTCGGCGATCAGGTCGGCGAACAGCGACTTCAGCAGGTACGGGCGCGTAGTGGGCAGCAGGCGCGCGCATCCGCACATGTCGCCGCCGGCGTTCCTCGCGAACACGTAGACGGTATCGTCGCGATCGAACTGGTCGCGCTCGAAGCTTTCGTTCGCCGACGGAAGCGCCCAACCGAGCTGTTCGACGAATACGCGGCGCCGATAGCGCCCTAGATCCGCTGCAAGTTCGTGTGGCAACCGCCCTTCCTCGTGAACGAAGGTCCGCATGGTGTCCTCGGATCTGTGCTTTTGTATGCGTGCATTACATCGCGCGGCACGAGGGAGCTGTAACTGGTAACTCTTACAGGGTGGCGGCCCAAAGGCGCCATTTGCGGCGTGGTAACGGTTTCTTGATCGACGGGATTGAAAACTGGACGGCTTTTGCTTATAAAGAGCGCCAGTCTTGCGAAATGATCAGAGGAATGCGCGGCAGGTTGTCACTGGAGCGTGGGACCGGCATGATAGGCGTCGTTGCGACCGAGCACGGCCGACGCGACCGCGGCGGGCCAGTCCATGCCGGCAAGTCGCGCGGCGAGCGCGGCGGCCGTGCGGACCATGCCGATGTCGGCGCCGGTGGCATCGACGACCATCACGTTGCTGCGGACGTCGCCGCCCGCGATCACGAACGTGCCCGTCGCGCGTTCGAGGTACCAGTCCCAGCCGACCGTCACGTAAGGGGCGCCGGCACTGGCCGCGCGGTGCCATTCGGTGTAGCCGGCGAGGCGTGCGTCGATCGCGCTGTCGCGCAGTTCGGCCAGCAAGGATGCGTCGAGGCCGCTCGAGACATGGTCGAGTGCAAGCACGGCCAGTGCGTCTTTTGACAGGCGTACGTAGCCGTCCGGGGACGGGCCGGGGACCGGGTGCAGCAAAGGTGAGGTCATGCGCGGAATGTATCAGCCTCGAACGGGTGCTGGAACCTGACAAGTATGACAGCGTGACGTTGTCGGAGAACGAATGGAACTGCGCTGGCAGGATGCCTATCAACAATTCAGCGCCGCGGAAGACGAGCAGCAGCTCTTCCAGCGGATCGCCGCCTATTCGAGGCGGCTGGGATTCGAATACTGCTGCTACGGCATTCGCGTACCGCTGCCTGTATCGAAGCCGTCGGTCGCCATCTTCAATACCTATCCCGACGGCTGGATGGCGCACTACCAGGCGCAAAACTACATCGAGATCGATTCGACGGTTCGCGACGGCGCGCTGAGCACCAACATGATCGTCTGGCCGGATGTCGACCGGATCGACCCGTGCCCGCTGTGGCAGGACGCGCGCGATTTCGGGCTGTCGGTGGGCGTCGCGCAGTCGAGCTGGGCGGCCCGCGGCGCGTTCGGCCTGCTGAGCATCGCACGCCATGCCGACCGGCTGACGCCTGCCGAAATCAACATGCTGACGCTGCAGACGAACTGGCTCGCGAACCTGTCGCATTCGCTGATGAGCCGCTTCATGGTGCCGAAGCTGTCGCCCGCGGCGGGCGTCACGCTGACCGCGCGCGAGCGCGAGGTGCTGTGCTGGACGGCCGAGGGCAAGACCGCGTGCGAAATCGGCCAGATCCTCAGCATCTCGGAGCGGACGGTCAACTTCCACGTCAACAACATCCTCGAGAAGCTCGGCGCGACCAACAAGGTGCAGGCGGTCGTGAAGGCGATTTCGGCCGGGCTCATCGACGCGCCGTGACGCAGGCGAGGGCGGCGCCGGATGCGGCGGCCGCCACGCCGCTCACTCCATCATCGGTTCCGCTTCCTTCGCGGTCCAGCTCACGCTGGAAATGCTCTTCTCCATGCTCATCCGGCTCGCGATCTGTTCGAGCTTCTGCTGATCCTTCGGATGCAGCTTCAACGTCGCGGTCACCTTCAGCCGGTCCGGCTGATCGGGTACGTCCTCGCTCGTCAGGCTCTGGAACGACAGCGGCTTCGCGTACATCGCGTTCGACAGCAGCGTGCGGATGTGCA
Source organism: Burkholderia sp. Tr-20355 (assembly GCF_017104685.1). Taxonomy (NCBI): domain Bacteria; kingdom Pseudomonadati; phylum Pseudomonadota; class Betaproteobacteria; order Burkholderiales; family Burkholderiaceae; genus Burkholderia; species Burkholderia sp. Tr-20355. Next base: position 25,579 of record NZ_JAAGPK010000066.1, read on the forward strand.
CTTCGTCGGCGGCCAGGCAGATCACCGTGATCTGGTATTCGCGCACGAGATCGGCGTTCGAGACGGGCGTCGCGTTGATCGCCTGGCTGACACCGCGCAGCACGGTATTGGTGAGCAGCACGACGCCGGTGCCGGCCAGTGCGGGCACGTAATGGCCGGAGCCGGCCAGCACACCGACGGCGGCCGAGCACCACAGCGTCGCGGCCGTGTTGATGCCCTGGATCGAGCCCTTGTCGCGCATGATCACGCCGCCGCCGAGAAAGCCGACGCCCGACACGACGTACGCGGCGATCTGCGTGACGCCCGCGACGCCATTGCCGGTCAGTACGCCGAGCGTGACGAACAGGCACGCGCCGCTGGCGACGAGCGTGATGGTGCGCAGGCCGGCCGTGCGCTGGCGCATCTGGCGCTCGAGGCCGATGGCGACGCCGCAGGCGAACGCGGTGAAAAGACGGAGTGCGAAATCGAAAGTCATGGTTGTCCTGCCGTGCAAGAAGCGCGCGCCGGCCGTCGTCGCCGCGGCGCAAGGCCATGGGCGACGCATGGACGGCCGTCATCGCGCGGTACTGTACCGCGCGAATGCGTCATTCAGTGTGTAACGGGGGGCGTGCGGGCTCGCGGAACGCGAGCCGGGGCAGGAGAACTGCGTCGGACAGGCGTTCAGGCGGCAAGCGGCGCACGCAACGGAGTGCTGCTACTGTCCACGATGGTTCCTGAAGGAAGAATGGGCGGCATTCTAGTGGGCGGCGCGCGCAGGCGTCAACCGCCTTGCGGCGGCCGTGCTACTGCGCGGCGCCGATCGTGCCCGTCGCGAGCGCGAGCGCGGCGGCGGCCGACAGCGCGCCGGCATAGCTGTCGACCTCCGCGTTTCGGGCCGCGAGCAGCTGGCTCTGCGCGATCGTCGCGTCGGTGACCGAGCCGACGCCGTTGCGGTACGCGGTCAGCGCCGCGTCGTAGCTCGTCTGCGCGGCATCGACGAGCGCCTTGGCCGCGTCGTGCGACGCGAGGCTCGTCTGCACCGCGTTCTGCGCGGCGACGACCTGCCGCACGGCTTCCTCCTTGGTCCGCGTGAGGCGCGCGGACGCGCTTTCCGCATCGTTGCGCGCCTGCATCAGCACGGCCGAGCGCAGGCCGCCGTCGTACAGCGGAATCGTCACGCCGAGAAACACGCCGCCGCCGTAGCGGCTGCCGTTCAGGTTGACGGTCGGCGCCTGGTCGCCGATCGCGGGTAATGCGGAAATGGCCGTGCCGCCACTCGCGTATGACGTCGACGCGGACAGGAAGATCTTCGGCATGAACGCGGCTTCGGCGGCCTTGATCTTCGCGCGATTGGCCTTTTCGAGCGCGAACGCGCCCTGCAGGTCGGGGCGGCGCGCGATCGCATCCGACACGATCGCATCGACCGACGAGCCGAGCGCGGGTGGCAGCGGCCGCTTCGGCAGCGCGGCGATCGTCGGCTTCGACAGCGGCGAGATGCCGAGCGCGGAGACGAGCGCGAGGTAGCTGTCGCTTTCCGCGCCGTTTGCCTGGACGAGCGCGAGGTTCGCCTGCGCGCGGTTCTGCGTCGCCTGCGCGAGCTCGACGACCGTGCCGACGCCGTGCTTGAGCCGCGCGCGCGACGCCGCGAGGATCGCGTCCGCGTTCGCGAGACCCTGCTGGGCGCTGACGGCGCGCGAGCGTGCGGCTTCGTAACGGTAGTACGAGACCGTCACGTCGTGGATCACCTGCTGGTGCACGGCCGTGAACGCGACGTTCGACGCGATCGAGGCCTGTTCGGCCGCTTCGACGCGCGCCGCGCGGCCGCCGAAATCGAACAGCAGCCATTGCAGCGACAGCGCCGAAATCGTGCCGTGCACGGTGGTGTCGCTCGACGAATCGCCGAGGATCGTGGACGTCGAGCCGTGGCTCGTCTGGTACGCGCCCATCGCGGTCGCCGACAGGCGCGGCAGGTAGGCGGCCTTGGCGAGGCCGACCGCGAGCGCCGCATTGCGTGCGTCGTTCCATGCGATGCGGGTGAGCGGGTTCGCCGATTCGGCGAGATCGATCAGCTCGGGCAGCGTGTACGGATGCGCGGCATCGAGCACGGCCGGCGGCGAGACCGACGCGAGCGCCGGCGACGCGGGCAGCGTGTAGTCGTGCGCGCCTGGCGCGGACGCGCGCGGCGGGCCCGGCACGATGTCGCCCGCGGCCGACGTTTGCGGCTGCCACGGGCGGTCGGATGCCTCCGGCGCCAGGTCGATCGACGACGTCGCGCAACCGGCCAGTGCGACGGCGGTCGCGAGGGCGGCTACGGCGATCGAGGCGGCCGGCGGTTCAGGTCGACGCATGGGGGGCAGGCTCCTTCGGTGTGGCTGGACGGGCGGCGTCGGCGATCTGCGCGAGCCGCGTGTCGATCAGGTTCAGCAGCGCGTCGCGTGCGGGGTCGGTGGGGGCGGCGCCCGGCGGCGCGGCCGAGGGTGCGCGGGCGTCCGGACGGGGCACGGCGTTGTCGCCGCCCGGTTCGGTCACGCGCGCGAGTTGCGAGTCGATCGCGATGTCGCCGGGTTGGCGTTCGGCGAGCAGGAACAGCGGGCCTTCGAGCGCGCCGAGTTCCGCGAGCGCGCGCCGCCGCGTGGCCAGCCACGTCGCGGCCGGTCGGACCCACGACGGTTCGTAATGGACCAGGCCGAGCTCCTGCGTGATCGCGCCATGGCGCGCGAACGCTTCGGCCGCGAGCGTGCGCCGCTCGGCCGGCTGCGCGATCCGCGCGATCCGCCGCCACTGGTCGAGCAGCGCGGCGAGCGCGACGTCGATCTGCTTGCCGATGCTGACGGGCCAGATGCGCGTGAACACGAGATACACGACGACGTTGCCGAGCAGGATGCCGATCGTGCGGTCGCGCGCGATCGTCAGGTCGAAGCCGGGGCCGGCGCCCTGGATCACGCACAGGAAAAACGCGAACGCGATCTGGAAACCCGCATACGCGATGCGCGGCGAGCCGAATGCGATCCACGCGGACAGCCATGCGCCGGCGAATACCAGCGCCATCAGGTGGCCGACCGACGACAGCACCGGCACGACGAACACGAGCGCGGCGGTACCGAGCAGCGCGCCGACCATGCAGCCGACGATCCGCAGCGTGAGCTTCTCGACCGTCTCGGCCGTCGAGCCGAGCGACACGATGTAGCAGGTGACGACGCAGGTATGGATGCCCGACCAGTCGAGTTGCGAGTACAGCAGGTAGCAGAAGATCGCCGCGGCGGTCGTCTTCAGCGCATAACGGATGTGGTCGGGATTGGTGCGGGCGTCGGGCAGGAAGAAGCCGCCGCGTGCGGCCGGCGCGGGGGCTTCGGGTATGGCGGCAGGGGCGGCGGGCGTGGCATCGGCCGTCGCGCCCGGCTCCGCGAAACGCGTGATCGCGGCATGGAGGTCGGTCGCGGCGATGCGCGCGAGCGGCGGCAGCGCGTCGGCGGGCGGCAGCGCGAGCGTCACGTCGACCGGGTAGCCGCCGCGTTCGAGAATGGTGGCCATGTCGTCGAGCGTCGCGGCGATCGGCGCGGCGAACGCATCGGGCAGCCGTGCGTCCGGTTCGCGATCGGCCAGCGCGACGCCGACCATCAGCGCGGTGCTCGACGCGATGGCCTGCCGCAGCGCCGCGACGTCGGCGGCGCTCGACGAGCCTTCGAGTTTCGACAGCTTGAGCCACGTGAGCAACTGCTTGTCGCCTTCGCGCAGGCTCGCGTCGAACGCGGCGCGTGCATCGTCGCCGCCGCGCAGTCGTCGCGCGGCGAGCCGCAGCCGCTTCGCGAGTTGCGCGTGCAGGAGCTTGCGCGGCGACGGCGCGATCAGCAGGTTGACGACGATCGCCACGCCGACGGGGATCGCGATCGTCAGCCAGATGTAGAGCAACGCGCGCGTCGCGGCCTCGCCGAACGGCGCGAGGCCGAGCTGGTCGAGCCCGAAGCCGACGATCATCGCGAGGATCGCGCCCACCGGGCGCAGCTTGCTGGCGGAAGTCAGATACAGGAGGGCGACCGACAGCACGGCCATGCAGGCGACCCGCAGGATCGAATAGTCGATGCTGAAGATCGCGATGCCGAGCACGAGCCCGATCACGATCGTGACGATCAGCAGCAGCGCGGCCGCGAGCACGATGCTCGTCACGCGGTCGGCGCGGATCATGAAGAACACGACGTACGCGGACAGCGCGGCTTCTGGCGTGCCATTCGCGGCCGTCACGAGCGCGGTCAGCGCGCAGATGAGCGCGACGCGCACGGCGATGGCCGTGCGCCCCGGAAACGGCGCGAGCAGTCGCAGGACTTCGCGCGGGCCCGGCGCGCGAACGTCAGCGGCAGGCAGTGCCATGCCGGACCTCGACGATCGCGCTGGCGCCGACGCGTACGAGCGCGGCGTCGGGCTCGTCGAGCTTCACGCGCACCGGGAAGCGCTGCGCGACGTGCACCCAGTTCACCGAGTTCTGCACGATCGGCAGCGAGCGCGGCAGGTTGATGCGCGCGCTGTCCGCAATGCCGGCGCCGATGCCGACGACCTTGCCCGTCAGCGGGCGGCTGCGGTCGATCATCGAATAGACGGTGGCGCAATCGCCGACCGCGATGCGGCTCAGCGCCGTCTCGCGGAAGTTGCCGACGGCGAACCATTCGCGCGCGTCGATCAGCGTGAAGATCGACTGGTTCGGCGCGAGGGTTTCGCCGGCGAGCACGGTCAGGCCCGTCACGAGCCCGTCGTGCGGCGCGCGCACGACCGTATCGTCGAGTGCATGCTGCGCGCGGGCGAGCGCGGCTTCGCGCGCATGCAGCGTCGCGATCGCGTCGGCTTCGTCGCCGATCGTCCGGGCCGATGCGTGCTGCTGTTCCTGCGCCTGCGCGAGCGACACGGACGCGTCGCGCTGGCGGACCTTCGCCTGGTCGAACTGCTGCGCGCTGACGTAGCCCTGCGCGGCAAGCGGCGCGAGGCGGTTCACGTCGCGCGTCGCGAGATCGTAGTTTTGCGTCGCGCGCTTGACCTGCTCGGCGGCGACCGCCGCGTTCGAACGCTCGCCGATCAGCGAGCGGCGGCGCGTGTCGAGCGATGCGCGCGCGAGTTCGACGTCGGCCTGCGCCTGCGCGACCGACAGCCGGTACGGCACGGGATCGATCTCGTACAGCAGGTCGCCCTTCGCGACGCGCTGGTTCTCGTGCACCGCGAGTTGCACGATGCGGCCGCCGACCGGCGATGCGACGTGCACGACGTCCGCGTCGATCGACGCGTCGTCGGTGGACGGGTAGGCCGTCGTGCGGTAGTACGCATACACGAGCGCGGCGATGCCGAGCGCGACGATCGCGAGCGCGATCACGCGGCCTTTCACGGACGGGCGGGGGAGTCCGGCGGCCTTCATGCGAACGGCCCCGTGCCGGTGAGCCAGACGATCACGGCGACCACGAGCCCGATCGCGGTGCAGACGGCGAGCTGGTAAGGCACGGTGGCGGCCCAGCCGGTCGCGACGAACACGCGGTGCGCGACGATCGCGCCGATGACGCCGACGATCGCGCTGACGAGCCAGAGCGGGAAATACGCGCCGAACAGCACGTACGACGGGGCGCCTCGCGACGCGCAGCCCGCGAGCGGCAGGGCGGGCGCCAGGGCGGCGGCAACGCGCAGGGGCGCGCGCGGCATTGTTTTTCTCATGGTGTGACGAGCTCGACGTTGGGGGTGGATGCCGGGCGCGGCGCAATGCGGATCGTCGCCGCGACGACGATTCCAGGGTACGGAGCCGATCATAAATCAGCGCGATGCGGATCGCCAGCTATCCGGCGCGCGTGCACGGCACGGGCGGTGCGCGCTCGCGGACGCGCCGACGGTCGTGCCGGTCCGTCCGGCCGCGCGTTTCCGCAACGACGGCTGGCCCGCCGCGATTCTGCCAGTGCACGCTCGCGTAGGGTTGCTAACGGACTGTAAAGGATCGTCAGATGAAAGAAGGGAGGCGGCTTTTGCCATGCCGACGCAGTGCAATGACGGTGGAAACGATCGATTGCTGCCTGACCGTGCGCGAATCCGGCCGGCTATCGCGTGAAGCCGCGCGGCCCTCCACCCGCGGCCGCGACCGGTCGTCACGGCCGGGATCTGTGTACCATCGTGCGTATGGCGCGAAGCGCGGTACCGGACATGACAACCCCGTGCCGCGCGTCGCGGAAGCGGTATCGCAACGAAGGTGAGTGTTCCATGCGAAGTTTCTTTGTCCGGTTCATTGCAATCGGCGTGCTGTTCCATCTGTACGTCGGGATGCGGATCATTCCCGATGCATTCGCGTCGCCGGTCGCGCGCACGATCGCGGCGCTCGTGCTGGCGAGCTTCGTCGTGCTGATTCCGGTCGGCATGTTCTCGCGCCGCTTCGACGAAGGCTGGGCGGCGACGCTGGTCGGCTGGGCCGGCGCGCTCGTGATGGGTTTTTTTTCGTCGCTGCTGGTGCTGACGTTGCTGCGCGAGTTCGTGCTGCTCGGCGTGGTCGCGTGGCGGTATCTCGGGCACGACGGCGCGTGGCGCGGCGCCGCGACCGACACGGCGCTCGGCGTGCTGGCGGCCGCGGTGCTCGTCACCGCGATCGGGTTCGTCGGCGCGCGCCGCACGGCGGCGGTCAAGCGCGTGTCGATTCCGGTGGCGGGGCTGCCGGCGGCGCTCGACGGGCTGACGATCGTCCAGCTGTCCGACATCCACGTCGGGCCGACGATCAAGCGGCCGTACATCGAACGGATCGTGCGTGCGGTCAATGCGCTCGACGCCGACCTGGTGGTCGTGACCGGCGACGTGGTGGACGGTTCGGTCAAGCGCCTGCGCGACCACACGGCGCCGCTCGGCCAGATGCGGTCGCGGCACGGCAGCTTCCTCGTGACCGGCAACCATGAGTATTACGCGGGCGCGCATGAGTGGATCGACGAATTCCGCCGCATCGGGCTGACGGTGCTGCTGAACGAGCACGTGCTGATCGAGCATGACGGCGCGCGCGCGGTGCTCGCGGGCGTGACCGATTTCACGGCCGGCGGGTTCGATCCCGCGCATCGCAGCGACCCCGAGCAGGCGCTGGCGGGTGCACCGCGCGACGTCGGCACGAAGATCCTGCTCGCGCATCAGCCGCGCAGCGCGGAAGCGGCGAATCGCGCGGGTTACACCGTGCAGCTGTCGGGCCATACGCACGGCGGCCAGTTCCTGCCGTGGCCGCCGTTCGTACGGATGCAGCAGCCGGTGATCGGCGGGCTGAACCGCTTCGGCGACATGTGGCTTTATACGAGCCGCGGCACCGGATACTGGGGGCCGCCGAACCGCTTCGGCGTGCCGTCCGAGATCGCGCTGATCCGCTTGACGCGTGGTTGAGGCCGGCGCAAGCCCGTTATCGGCGTGAACGGGCCCGCGCTCGCAACCGTTATTCGATGCGGGCGATGTCGTCGAAATCGAAGCGCGGGCTGCGCGGGAACAGGCCGGCCGGATCGCCGTAGCCGAGATTCACGAGGAAGTTGCTCTTGATCGCGGTGCCCGCGAAGAATTCGGCATCGACCTTCGCGCCGTCGAAGCCCGACATCGGGCCCGCGTCGAGGCCGAGCGCGCGTGCGGCCAGGATCAGGTAAGCGCCTTGCAGCGACGCGTTGCGGAACGTGGTGGCCTCGATCAGCGCATCGTTGCCGGCAAACCAACTGCGTGCGTCGGCGTGCGGGAACAGGCGCGGCAGGTGCTCGTAGAACGCGTAGTCCATCCCGACGATCACGGTGACGGGCGCGGCCATCGTTTTCGCGAGGTTGCCGTCGGACAGCGCGGGTTTCAGGCGCGCCTTCGCTTCGGGCGACTTGACGAACACGAAGCGCGCGGGGCTCGAGTTCGCCGACGTCGGGCCGAATTTCGTCAGGTCGATCAGGCGGTGCAGCAGCGCGTCGTCGACGGGTTTGTCCTGCCACGCGTTGTGCGTGCGGGCGGAGCGAAACAGTTGATCGAGGGCGGAATCGGAGAGCGTCGTCATGATGGGATCCGGGAAGAATGCGGCCGGGTCGCGCCGGCCGGCATGGCGGAGAAAAGCGGCGGCCCTCGGCGGGGCGTGCCGCGACACGCCGCGATGATAGCGTGATGCGCGAATGCGCATCGCGGCACGCGGCCGCTTCCTTTCATCGGCGAATGACAGCGCATGGCGGGCCGGGGCGCCGTTGGCTAGTATGCAGACAGGCCTCGTTCGTTCCGTTTCTCGCCCGTTCCTTCCGACATGTCGACCCCCGATTTCTTCGCTGACACGCCCGTGCCCGACGTGGACTGGTATCCCGACTGGCTCGCGCAACCCGATGCCGATCGCGCGCTGGCCGCGCTGATCGGCGAGGTCGCCTGGCGGCAGGACACGATCCGCACGCCGCGCGGCCGCATTCCGTTGCCGAGGCTGACCGCGTGGCAGGGCGAACCGGATGCCGTCTACGTGTACTCGGGGATCCGCAACGTGCCCGCGCCGTGGACGCCGGCCGTGCTCGACCTGAAGCAGGCGGTCGAGGCGACGTGCGGTACGCGCTTCAACAGCGTGCTGCTCAATCGCTATCGGAACGGGCTGGACGGCCTCGGCTGGCATGCGGACAACGAGCCGGCGCTCGGGGATGAACCGGTGATCGCATCGGTGAGCCTCGGGGCGATGCGCGTGTTCGATCTGCGCCACCGCGCGACCGGCATCACGCATGCGTATCGCCTCGTGCACGGCAGCCTGCTCGTGATGCGCGGGCGCACGCAGGCGGAATGGCAGCACCGCGTGCCGAAGGCGCCGGGTGTGCAGGGCGAGCGCGTCAACCTGACTTTTCGGCGCGTGATGTCCGCCGGATAGGTCGCGCCCCGTTTATGCGATCCACGAATGGCCGACGCAAGCAATCGTTCGCGTGTGCGGCACGTTGCCGCACGAATGCGATGCCGCATCGCCCGGCGCGGTGCGGAAGCCCGTGCCGTATGGGTTTCAGTCAGTTTCGATCGACCGGCCGGTTCCGATAGATGAGTGAAACCTCTGATGGTGCGTCGCAACAATTATTGACTAGACTGTCGAATGGCAGAAGCGCGTCGGCACACCGGCGCGACCCTTTCGACATGCCTCGAGTGTGGCCTATGCGGCGCGCAAGGGGCAGGAGCAAAACGCGTGACCGTACTCGACCCTTCCTTCGAACCCTCGCTGCACGTCTTCGAGCAAGACGGCGGATGGCAATGGGCGCTGACGGTGAAGCGGGCGACCGGCGTCGGTGTGAAAGTCGTTGCGTTCAGCCAGGAAGGCTTTCGCGGCGAGGCCGAGGCGTACGCCGCCGGCCAGCTTGCCCGCGCCGAATATGACGCAGCCGTGACGGCCTGACGCCGTCGCGGCGGTCCGCCCGAGGATCGCCTCTCGCCGTCCCCCTTTCGCCGCCCGCTGCCGGGCGGTGCTTGCCCGATTCCTTTCCGTTTTCAGCTTTTTGTCCGCCGCGCGGCGCGCATCGCGCGACACCGCATGCGGGACGTCGTCACGCGCGTCGAGTTCGTGTCGCTCGGCGATCCCGGTGCCGATGCGACGCTGCGGCAACTGCTCATGACCGGCCCGCTGGCGGAGCCGCGGCCCGACATGCCGCAGCCGTTGCGGGTGCGCCCGCGGCTCGCGCCGAATCCCGACACGTTGGCGGCGGCGCGCACGCCGTGACACCGGGAGCAGGGTCGGCGCCGGCGGATATCGTAATAAGATATGAGGTTATCGCGCCGGCGGGACGACGGCGTCCGTTTTCCTCACAAGGAGCTATCCATGCAACTGACCCAGCTAGGCGGGCATGTCGCCCAATCCGGCCTCGGCGAAAGGCAAAAACACGCGCAGGCGCTGATGTTCGGGATGGCCAACATCAACGAGTACGTGTCCGGCGGCGTCTGCTACGACGCCGCGGCCTATGTCCGGTATCTGCTGCGTGCCGACGCGCTGATCGCGCCCGGTGCGCTGCTCGACACGATCGGCCAGCTGTGGAAGTCTCGGTTCAACTTCGAGACCGGCGATCAATGGGACGGACGCGCGAGCATTCCGGCGGGCACCGCGGTCGGCTTCTCCAGAAACGGTAACGTGTTTCATGCGGCGATCGCCGTCGGCGGCAGCCGGATCCGCGCGATCAACGGCGGCCTGCTGGGCAGCGGCTGGATGTATGCGGTCGATCTCGCGCGGGTGCTGGAGCCGGATCCGGCCGGCGGCTTCACCTACGACCGCGCGAACATTCGCGTCTACCTGTCGCGCCTGTAGGCGATCCGGCGCGCCACGCCGGACACGGGCGGCCGCACCTCGGCGGTGCGGCCGGCTGCCCGCCGTTCGGCGATTCCCGCATGGCGTCGCGCCGTCCAACGCTGCTATCCTCTCGACCTTGAATGACACCGCATCGCGGTGTGGATGCGCATGTTGCGTCACGGCGTGCGTGCCGGTGCGATCCGGCGCGCGCGCTGAGGTAGCATGACTGAATATCCACGATGATCCATGACCTGTTTCGTGACTGATTTCCTTTCGTCCATGTCCACATGGTCAAGACAACGATGAGCGGTGCACCCGATCCGGCGACGCCCGGCGACGACGAATCGTCCGGCGGCGCGTCGTCCTACCTGGTGCCGGGGCTCGAACGCGGGCTGCGGATCCTGGCCGAATTCTCCGCGCGCGAGCCCGTGCTCGGCGCGCCGGAACTGTCGAAGCGCATCGGCATTCCGCGCACGACCACGTTCCGCCTGCTGCAGACGCTCGAGGCGCTCGGCTTCCTCGAGCGCGTGAACGGCGACCGTTATTTCCGGCTTGGCGTCGGCGTGCTGCGGCTCGGTTTCGAATACCTGAACTCGCTTGAATTGACCGATCTCGGTACGCCCGTGCTCGAACGGCTGCGCGATGCGACCGGCCTGTCGACGCATCTGCTGATCCGCGACCAGCGCGACGTCGTGTTCGTCGCGAAGGCGCAGAGCAATACGTCGATGTTCGGTTCGGTGAAGGTACACGTCGGCACGCGCTTGCCCGCGCACGCCACCGTGCACGGCCACGTGCTGATGGGCGACCTCACGCGCGACGCGTTGCGTCAGCTCTATCCGGAGAAAAAACTCGAGCAGTTCACCGAGCGCACGCCGGGCAGCGTCGACGAGCTGTACGAACGCGTGCGCCACTACGCGCGGCTCGGCTACGCGGTCAGCGAGGCGGCGTTCGAGAGCGGCATTTCGGCGGTGACCGCGCCCGTGCGCGATCAGTCGGGCTCGATCGTCGCGGCGATCACCGCGACGGTGCCGCGTTCGGAGATCGGCGAGGCCGGCGAGAAGGAACGGCTCGTCGAAGCCGTGTGCGGCGCGGCGGTCGACCTGTCGCAGCGGCTGAACTATCGTCCGCTCGAAAGCGATCCGACGTTCGCGCACGCGCGCCACAAGGTCGCGATGTTCTGACATCGACGCTTCGGGCAGGCCGCCGCACGCGGCCGCGCACAGAAGAAAGAGCGGCCCGCGGGCCGCTCTTTTCGTTTCAGGCGCCGGACGCCCGGCACCGCTCAGAACGAGTGATGGATCCCGGTCAGGACGATCACCTGGTTCGCGGTGCTCGACACGCCGGCCGTGAAGAACGCGGCCTTCGCGCCGCCCGACCCGTGTTCGTAGAGCACGTTCGCATAGAGCTGCGTGCGCTTCGACAGCGCATAGATGTCGCCGAGCTCGACCTGCGTCCAGCGGCGGCCGGCCAGCGTCGTGGTCGCCGCACCGCCCGCGATCGTGTTGAACGCGCTGCTGCGGTAGTTCACGCCCGCGTCGTAGCTCTGGAACGTATCCGAATAGCCGTTCGACTGCATCTTCGTGCGCGTGTAGAGGCCATGCACGAGGAAGTCGCCGAACTGGTAGGACGCGCCCGCGCCGATGTTCTCGACCTTGTTCGCGAGATAGCCGTTCGCGGTGTTCTGCCCCTGGAACGACGTAATGCCGGTCTGGCTGATCAGGATCGAGCGGTCGTGCTCGTTCGAGTACACGGCCGACGCCTTGAACGGCCCGTTCGCATAGTTCAGCGCGACGCCGACCGACTTGCCGGTCGAGAAGTTCGTCGTGTTGCCGAGCGCCAGCGTGGCCGCGGCCGAGAAGCCCGCGAAGGTCGGCGAGCGGTACTTGACCGCGTTGTTGTACGGCACGTTGCCGGTCGCGGCGAGCCCGTCGATGTTGCCCGGGTGGAACGCGTACCAGCTCAACGCGAGGTAGGCCGTGCTGAGCGGATCGAGATAGTCGAACGACAGCGGCGTCTGGCGGCCGAGCGTCAGCGTGCCGTAGCGGTCGGAGCTCAGGCCGACGAATGCCGCGCGGTTCCAGATCGTGTTCGCGGTCGCGAACTGGCCGTTGTTCGTATAGAAGCCGTTTTCGAGCTGAAAGATCGCCGACAGGCCGCCGCCGAGATCTTCCTTGCCCTTCAGGCCCCACCGGTCGGGCTGGGTGTTGCCCTGGATCATCGCCCACTTTGCATGGCCGCCGACGTTGTTCACGTATGCGACGCCCGCATCCAGGCTGCCGTACAGCGTCACGCTGCTCTGTGCCCACGCGCCCGACGCGGCGCCCAATCCGACCACTGCTGCTGCTACCGCATGCTTGACCATTTGATCTCCTGAATCTCCAACCTGATGAAAACGTGCCATGGCGGCATGTGCGGGGACGGCCGGCCGTCGCACAGGGGTTCGCCATTTGGTGGGCATTTTTATGTTCCATAGAAGGAACGATGTGCCTCTGATGGAATGGAGTATAGAGTCGTCAAGCACCGTATCAAAAATAAATTTTTCGGGCCGGAAGGGTTTTCCGAAGATGCCCGGCATCGGTGCGTGATGCCCCGAAAATGACGATAAATGCCCGTCACACAACAAAAAATTACATTTGACAAGGTGATCGAAGGCGATCGTCGATCGCACGGTCAGTGTTTTCCCTAGGACATGCAGCTTTTTATTTTACTCACGGAAGGTCGCTCCTATAATCACCATCCATAAACTGATGTTCCTGATATGGAACAAATCGGAACAAACCGAGAGTCGATCAGAAGGAAGGGTGTGAGATGTCAGAGCAATGGATTTGCGCCGGTCACGCCGGCGCGCTGTCGGAAGACACGCCGATCGAGTTCAAGCGGACCGACGGCGTCGAAATCGGGATCTATCGCGTCGGCGACGACGTGTATGCGCTCGAAAACGTGTGCCCGCATGCGTACGCGCTGCTGACGCAGGGGTTCGTCGACGAAGGCACGGTCGAATGCCCGCTGCACGAGGCCGTGTTCGACATCAAGACGGGCGAATGCCTGAAGGGTCCGGGCGGGCGCGCGCTGAAGCAGTACGCGGTGCGCCTCGCCGGCGAGGAAATCCAGATCAAGGTGGAATGACATGAAAGAAGCGACCGTCAACTTCAATCCCTTCCTGAAGCCGTGGGTGGCGCCGCAGCCGAACAACGTCGCGGGCAAGGGGCAGATCGAGATCCCCGGCCAGGTCGAGAACCAGGTCTGGCAGAACCGCAAGGCCGCGCCGACGCAGTACGAGAACGATCTCGGCGATGCGCTCGAGCGCGTGTTCGAGGCCGGCGCGACCGAGCTGGACGACGTCGTCGCGGGCCTGAACCGCATCGGCTTCCGCGCACCGGACGGCACTGCGTGGACCGCCGAACGTTTCCGCGCCGAAATGGCCGCGCTGGCGGAATGAGCGCGCCGCGCGCGTGAACGCCGACCCGACGACAACCGCATCCGGAGCACACTGATGACGTCCCCCGTACAACACGCAGTCCAACACGACCCGGTCCGTGACTATCTCGACCGCGGCATCAAGAACTACTGGTATCCCGTTGCACCCAGTTGGCAGGTGTCGAATGCACCCGTCGGCCTCACGCGCCTGTCCGAGCAGATCGTGCTGTGGCGCGATCACGACGGCAAGGTCCACGCGCTCGAGGATCGCTGCCCGCACCGCGGCGCGCGCCTGTCGCTCGGCTGGAACCTCGGCGGCAGCATCGCGTGCTGGTATCACGGCATCGAAGTCGACGGCGGCGGCACCGTCAACCGCGTGCCGGCTGTATCGAACTGTCCGCTCGAAGGCACGAAGTGCGTGAAGTCGTACCCGGTGGAAGAGAAGGCCGGCGCGATTTTTCTGTGGTTCGGCGACGAAGCGCACGGCGAGCCGGCGCCGCTGAACCTGCCCGAGGAACTGGTCGCCGACGAGTACGCCCATTTCCTGTGCGTGTCGAACTGGAAGTGCAATTACCAGTACGCGATCGACAACGTGATGGACCCGATGCACGGCGCGTACCTGCACGCGACGTCGCACTCGATGGCCGAAGGCGACAAGCAGGCCGACATGCGCGTGCGCAAGACGGAAACGGGCCTGATGTTCGAGAAGACCGGCCAGCGAGACGTGAACTTCGACTGGGTCGAGCTCGGCGAAACGGGTTGCCTGTGGATGCGCCTCGCGATTCCGTACAAGCAGAAGTTCGGCCCGGGCGGCAACTTCGGGATCATCGGCTTCGCGACGCCGGTCGACGGCGACAACTGCCAGGTCTATTTCTGGCGGACGCGCAAGGTCGGCGGCTGGCAGCGCGACGTGTGGCGCTTCATGTACCGCAACCGTCTCGAGGGCCTGCACTGGGACGTGCTCGAGCAGGACCGCTACGTCCTCGAAAGCCTCGCGCCGCACGCGCGCGATCACGAATACCTGTACCAGCACGACGTCGGCATCACGCGCGTGCGCCGGATGCTGCGCCAGCGTGCGCAGGAACACCTGTCCGCACTCGATGCGCATCGCGCGGCACACGCCGCTTCGGAGCCCGCGAATGGCTGAGCTCGCTCCGGTCGTGCCGCTGCCGGGGCGCCGCGTGCTCGTCACGGGCGGCGCACGCGGTCTCGGTGCGGCGTTCGTGAGGGCGCTCGCCGCCGCGGGCGCGCAGGTCGCGTTCGGCGACGTGCTCGTCGAAGAGGGCCGCGCGCTGGCCGCGGAACTCGCGCAAGCGGGCCACGCCGCGCATTTCCTCGCGCTCGACCTGGCCGATCCGGCGAGCATCGACGCGTTCGTCGCGCAAGGTGCCGCGGCGCTCGGCGGCATCGATGCGCTGATCAACAACGCGGCGATCACGAACTCGGGCGGCAAGCTGTCGACGGAGCTCGACGTGTCGACGTGGGACGCCGTGATGAACGTGAACGTGCGCGGCGTGTGGCTCGTCAGCAATGCAGCGCTGCCGCACCTCGCGCAGTCGGGCCGCGGCGCGATCGTGAACCTCGCATCGGACACCGCGCTGTGGGGCGCGCCGAAGCTGCTCGCGTACGTCGCGAGCAAGGGCGCGGTGATCGCGATGACGCATGCGCAGGCACGCGAGTTCGGTGCGCACGGCGTGACGGTCAACGCGATTGCGCCTGGGCTCACCGAAGTCGAGGCGACCGCCTACGTGCCGGCCGAGCGTCACGCGTTCTACCTGCAGGGCCGCGCGCTGACGCGCGCGCAGGTGCCCGACGACGTGACGGGCCCCGTGCTGTTCCTGCTGTCGGACGGCGCGCGCTTCGTGACGGGTCAATTGCTGCCGGTGAACGGCGGCTTCGTAATGAATTGATGTTTTCACACTGAATGAAGGAGTGGACGATGGCGGACGCCGATCTCGAACGCAAGTCGTGGGACCAGCCGGAAGGCGCAAGCTTCAACGACTGGATGGAAGGGCGTGTCGCGCGTTACGCGACGCGGCGCTACGACTGGGACGCGCTGAAGTTCCAGGCCGACTACGACCCGAAGTACCGCCGCGCGCAGATGCGCTACGTCGGCACGGGCGGCACGGGCGTCGCGAAGGACGTCAACACGGTGCCGGCCGGCGGCTTCACGTTCTCGACGATGGTCATTCCGGCCGGCAACATCGGCCCGAGCCACATCCACACCGACGTCGAGGAAATCTTCTTCGTGCTGCGCGGCAAGATGAAGGTCATCTGCGAGCGCGACGGCGAGACATGGGAAGCGATCCTTGGGGAGCGCGACCTGATCTCGGTGCCGCCGGGCGTGTATCGCACGGAAATCAACGTTGGCGAGGAAGATGCGCTGATGTGCGTGATGCTCGGTTCGCCGAAACCGATCACGCCGACGTATCCGCCCGATTCGCCGCTCGCGAAGATCAAGCGTTGAGACGGAGCCGGTGAAGCAAT
This sequence comes from Burkholderia sp. Tr-20355, assembly GCF_017104685.1. NCBI lineage: Bacteria > Pseudomonadati > Pseudomonadota > Betaproteobacteria > Burkholderiales > Burkholderiaceae > Burkholderia > Burkholderia sp. Tr-20355. Next base: position 41,690 of record NZ_JAAGPK010000066.1, read on the forward strand.
GAGTGTCATCGACAAACGTGAACGCGACCGCACCGCGGCGTTCGCCGCGCTGCTCGGGCAGTTTCCCGAGCAGCGTTGCGCGGCCGGCGCGGCGGGCACGATCGGTTACCGCGAGGCCGGCGCGCAGCATGCGGGCCGCGCGCTGCCCGTCGTGCTGCTGCACGGGATCGGCTCGGGCGCCGCATCGTGGGTTCGCCAGCTCGACACGCTCGGCGCGTCGCGGCGCGTGCTCGCATGGGATGCGCCCGGTTACGGCGTGTCGACGCCCGTGCACGGCGCGTCGCCGGATGCCGCCGATTACGCGGCATCGCTGAACGCGTGGCTCGAGGCACTCGGCATCGAACGCTGCGTGCTGGTCGGTCATTCGCTCGGCGCGATCGTCGCGGGCGGTCTCGCCCGCGCGATGCCCGCGCGGATCGCCGGCCTGCTGCTGGTATCGCCCGCGGGCGGTTACGGCAGCGCGCCGGCCGATA
>NZ_JAAGPK010000067.1:0-41560 GCF_017104685.1 Burkholderia sp. Tr-20355
TCGGCGACGCGTCGTCGCCGGCATCGCCGGCCGGTGCGCGCTTCGCGGTGCAGCTCGGTTCGTTCAAGGACGACGCGACGGCCCGTTCGTGGGCAACCAAATTGAAATCGGCGGGAGTGCCCGCATATGTCGAGCATCGCAAGCAGGCGGACGGCAGCACGGCTACACTGTTGCGTGCGGGCCCGTTCGCGGATCGCTCGGCGGCCTCCGCCGCGATCGCGAAGGTGCGCGAAGCCGGGTTGACGCAGTAACACGATGCTGACGGCTTTCGACTACGCTGTATTGGCGGTGATTGTGTTGTCGGCGCTGCGCGGGGCGTGGCGCGGCTTCGTATCGGAGATATTCGGGCTGATCGGCTGGATTGCGGCGGTCGTGATCGCGGGCCGCTACGTCGGGCTGGTCGTGCCGTACATTCCGGCGAATTGGCCGGGCGGCGCGCTGACGCAGTGGGCGATCGCCTTCGCGCTGCTCGTGATCGGCGTCGTGCTGGTCGCCGGTGTCGCCAACGCGCTGCTGTCGCGGATCGCGCAGGCCAGTGGCCTGGGCGGCGTCGACCGCTCGCTGGGCATGATGTTCGGGCTCGTCCGCGGCTGTGTGCTGGTGGTGCTGCTGGTCGCGGCGGCCGGGCTGACCGAACTGCCCAAACAGGATTTCTGGCGCAATGCGCTATTGCGTCCTTTCGCCGAACAGGGCGTGCACGAGCTGAAGCAGCTCCTGCCCGACGGCATGGCCCAGTACGTACGCGTGTGACGACGCGGCTGGGCAGGACGGAACCGTTTTTGTCATTCTGAAGGACATGCCATGTGCGGCATCGTAGGCGTTATCTCCCAATCCCCGGTCAATCAGCTGATCTATGACAGCCTGCTGCTGCTGCAGCATCGCGGTCAGGACGCGGCGGGCATCGCGACGGCGGACGGCAGCAATTTCCACATGTACAAGGCGAACGGCATGGTGCGCGACGTGTTCCGCACGCGCAACATGCGCAGCCTGCCCGGCACCTACGGCATCGGCCAGGTGCGCTACCCGACGGCCGGTTCGGCGTCGAGCGAGGCCGAGGCGCAGCCGTTCTACGTGAACGCGCCGTTCGGGATCATCCTCGCGCACAACGGCAACCTGACGAACTGGCAGCAGCTGAAGGACGAGATGTTCCGGATCGACCGCCGGCACATCAACACCAATTCCGACAGCGAAGTGCTGCTCAACGTGTTCGCGCACGAGCTGCAACTGTCGACCACCGGCCTCGAGCTCGATCCGGCGTCGGTGTTCAAGGCGGTCTCGGGCGTGCATCGCCGCCTGGAGGGGTCGTACGCGATCGTGTCGCTGATCGCCGGCTACGGCCTGCTTGCGTTCCGCGATCCGTTCGGCATTCGTCCGCTCTGCATCGGCAAGCTCGAGACCGAGCACGGCACCGAATGGATGGTCGCGTCGGAATCGGTGGCGGTAGAAGGCATCGGTTTCGAATTCGTGCGCGACCTGGAGCCGGGCGAAGCGATCTTCATCGACAAGGCCGGTAATTTCCACAGCCAGCAGTGCGCGGAGAACCCGACGCTGAATCCGTGCATGTTCGAATACGTGTACCTTGCGCGTCCGGATTCGTGCCTCGACGGCGTGCCCGTCTACAACGTGCGCCTGCGCATGGGCGACTATCTCGCCGAGAAGATCAAGCGCGAGCTGCCGAACGTGCCGATCGACGTCGTGATGCCGATTCCCGATTCGTCGCGCCCGGCCGCGATGCAGGTCGCCGCGAAGCTCGGCGTCGAGTATCGCGAAGGCTTCTTCAAGAACCGCTACGTCGGCCGCACGTTCATCATGCCGGGGCAGGCCGTGCGCAAGAAGTCGGTGCGCCAGAAGCTCAACGCGATGAGCATCGAGTTCAAGGACAAGAACGTGCTGATCGTCGACGATTCGATCGTGCGCGGCACGACCTCGCATGAAATCGTGCAGATGGCGCGCGATGCGGGCGCGAAGTCGGTGATCTTCGCGTCGGCCGCGCCGCCCGTGAAGTTCCCGAACGTGTACGGCATCGATATGCCGACGCGCGGCGAGCTCGTCGCGCATGGCCGCACCGACGAGGAAGTCGCGAAGATGATCGGCGCCGACCACCTGATCTACCAGGACGTCGACGACCTGCGCCGCGCGGTGCGCGACATCAACCCGAAGCTCGAGCGCTTCGAGGCATCGTGCTTCGACGGCAACTACATCACCGGCGACGTGACGCCCGAGTATCTGGATGCGATCGAGCGCGCGCGTCTCGCGCCGGCGTCGCAGGCCGATCGCGATACGGCCGGCGACACCGAACGTTCGCAGATGAACCTGCAGCTGTCGGTCGAGTGACACCGGCGCACGCTTGTATCGAGGCGTGATAGGATGTGGCCTTGCGTCGATTTGATATCAGCTTGCGGACGCGGGGCACCTTCCCAAAACAGCTAAAGCGAAGGCCGGCGGCAGCCGGCCCGAGTCGATCGCTGTCGTACCGCACCGAAGCCCGCTGATGCCGACGCATAGCGGGCTTTTTGTTTTTTTGGCCTGGTTTTGATCTGGCCTGCGCGACGCGCGCGGCCATCGGATACGGAAAACGGAACATGGACGACTCCCTCAACTTCGACACGCTTGCCGTGCGCGCAGGCACGCTGCGCAGCGACTTCAACGAGCACTCGGAAGCGCTGTTCCTCACGTCGAGCTTCTGCTTCTCGAGCGCGGCCGATGCGGCCGAGCGCTTCGCGAACTCGGAAGACTACTTCACCTATTCGCGCTTCACGAACCCGACCGTCACCATGTTCCAGGAGCGTCTCGCGGCGCTCGAGGGCGGCGAGGCGTGCATCGCGACGGCGTCGGGGATGGCCGCGATCATGTCGGTCGTGATGTCCGCGCTGCAGGCGGGCGACCACCTGGTCAGCTCGCGCAGCCTGTTCGGCTCGACGCTCGGGATGTTCTCGCAGATCTTCAGCAAGTTCGGGATCACGACGACCTTCGTCGACCCGACCGACCTCAACGCATGGCAGGAAGCCGTGCGGCCGGAAACGAAGATGTTCTTCCTCGAGACGCCGTCGAACCCGCTGACCGAACTCGCCGACATCGAGGCGATCGGCAAGATCGCGAAGGCCGCGAACGCGCTGTTCGTCGTCGACAACTGTTTCTGCAGCCCGGTGCTGCAGCAGCCGCTGAAGCTCGGCGCGGATGTCGTGATGCACTCGGCGACGAAATTCCTCGACGGGCAGGGCCGCGTGCTCGGCGGCGCGCTGGTCGGCTCGAAGGAATTCATCATGGGCAAGGTGTTCCCGTTCGTGCGCAGCGCGGGCCCGACGTTGTCGGCCTTCAACGCATGGGTGCTGCTGAAGGGAATGGAGACGCTGTCGCTGCGCGTCGAGAAGCAATCGGCGAACGCGCTGGAAATCGCGCGCTGGCTCGATTCGCATCCGGCCGTGGCGCGCGTGTTCTATCCGGGCCTCGAATCGCATCCGCAGCATGCGCTCGCGAAGCGCCAGCAGAAGGCTGGCGGCGCGATCGTGTCGTTCGAGCTGAAGGGCGACACGCCCGAGCAGCAGCGCGCGAACGCCTGGCGCGTGATCGACAGTACGAAGCTGGTGTCGATCACCGGCAACCTCGGCGACACGCGCACGACGATCACGCATCCGGCCACCACGACGCACGGCCGCATCACGCCGGAAGCGCGCGCGGCGGCCGGGATCACCGAAGGGCTGATCCGCCTGGCGGTCGGCCTCGAGCACGCAGCCGACGTTCGTGCCGATCTGGCGCGCGGCCTCGAAGGCTGAGTCGAGCGGCCGGTTTCCGGGCCGGCATGAATGACACGGGCCGCTCGAAAGAGCGGCCCGTTGTCGTTTCGGCGCACGCGACGGCGCGTGCGATTCGTTGCCCGGTTCAGCCGGCGTGCGCGGGCGGCGCGTCGCGCATCGTGTCGACCATCCATCGCAGCGTTTCGTCGAGCGGCGTGACCGGCAAGTCGCCCACCGCGCGCCGCAGCTTGTCGCGCGACCCGCTCAGGCTTTTCACCTCGTTGTGCCGCACGAAGCGCGGATCGATCGTCACGTCGATCACGTAACCGGCGATGCGCGACAGCATCGCGAGCACTTCCTTCAGCGAATACGCGCGCTCCGAGCACACGTTGAACGTCTCGCCGGCCGGTGCGGCTTCGACCAGCTTCAGATAGGCGGCCGTCACGTCGCGTACGTCGGAGAAATCGCGGCTCACGTCGAGGTTGCCGAGCGAGATCCGCGGGGCGTTGCGCGCGTAGTGCGCGACGAGCTTCGGCAGCAGGTAGGCGTCGCTCTGGCCGACCCCCGTGTAGTTGAACGGCCGCGCGATCACGATCGGCAGCCGGTCGGCCCACAGCTTCGCCGCATATTCCATCGCGAGCTTGCTGACCGCGTAGTCGTTCGCCGGGGCCGGCGCGACGGTTTCGTCGAGCACGCCGGCCGTCGAGTTGCCGTAGATGTTCGCGCTGCTGGCCAGCAGCACGGCCGACGGGCGGCGGTCGAGGCCCGCGAGCGCGGCCAGCAGGTTGCGCGTGCCGGTGATGTTGACCGCGTAGGTCTGCGACGGCTCGTCCTGCGCGACGTGCGCGCGCGCGGCGAGATGCACGACCGCATCGGGACGCGCGTCGGCCGCGGCCGCGCGCATCGCATCGGCGTCGAGCAGATCGACGGGCAGCAGCGTGCAGTGCGCGAACGCCGGATCGTCGGGCCGCGGCGCGCCGGGCGCGACCGTGCCCCAGACGTCATAGCCGGCCGCCTGCAGGCGTTCGGCCATGTAGCGGCCCGTGAAGCCCGTCAGGCCCGTGACGAACGCACGGCGCGACGGGCGTCCGGTTTCAGAACGTGTCATGGTGTTGGTTCCGCGTCAAATCCGCTTCGACCATCATCTGGCAAAGTTGTTCGAGCGTCGTCTTCGGTGCCCAGCCGAGCTTGGCCTTGGCCTTGTCCGCGCAGCCGATCAGCAGGTCGACCTCGGCAGGGCGGTAGAACTTCGGATTCACTTCGACGAGCACGGTGCCGGTCGCCGCGTCGAGGCCGCGCTCCTGTTCGCCCTTGCCGGCCCATTCGATCTGGTAGCCGGCCGCCGCGAAGGCCATCCGCACGAAGTCGCGCACGGTCTCGGTGCGATTGGTCGCCAGCACGTAGGTGTCGGGCTCGTCGGCCTGCAGCATGCGCCACATTCCTTCGACGTATTCGAGCGCGAAGCCCCAGTCGCGTTTCGCATCGAGGTTGCCGAGCTCGATGCGCGTCGCCTTGCCGAGCTTGATCTTCGCGATCGTGTCGGTGATCTTGCGCGTGACGAACTCGCGGCCGCGCAGCGGCGACTCATGGTTGAACAGGATGCCGCTGCTGCCGAACAGGCCGTACGACTCGCGGTAGTTCACGGTCATCCAGTGCGCGTACAGCTTCGCGACGCCGTACGGGCTGCGCGGATAGAACGCGGTCGTTTCGGTCTGCGGAATCGCCTGCACCTTGCCGAACATCTCCGACGTCGACGCCTGGTAGAAACGCGTTTTCGGGCTCACGACGCGGATCGCCTCGAGCAGGTTCAGCGGGCCGATGCCGGTCACCTCGGCGGTCGTCGCCGGCTGGTCGAACGATACGCCGACGAAGCTCTGCGCGGCGAGGTTGTACAGTTCGTCGGGCTGCGTGCGTTCGAGCAGGCGCAGGCTCGAGCCGGCGTCGGTCAGGTCGTGTTCGACGAGCGTGAGGTTCGGGTGCGTGTCGACGCCGAGCTCGGCGATGCGCCAGAAATTCACCGAGCTGGTGCGGCGGTAGGTGCCGGTGACCTCGTAGCCCTTGTCGAGCAGCAGCTTGGTCAGGTACGCACCGTCTTGGCCCGAAATCCCGGTGATGATGGCCTTCTTGCGAGTTTGGCTCATGGCGTTGTCCTGGTAGAAACGATGGATGGTGAAATTCAGGCGGTCGTGCCGGCGGCTGCCGGCAGCGCGCGGCGTGCGGGGCCGCGCGTCAGGCGCCGTTCGAAGCCGTACCAGCTCAGGGTCGCGTAAGCGAGCGTGATCGCCAGCGCGAGCGCGGCCGTGACGAAACGGTTCAGGTGCAGCGGCCAGAGCGCATACAGCACGCTCAGGTGGATCAGGTACACGGTGTAGCTGACGGTGCCGACGTAGACGAGCATCGGGTTCGTCAGCACGCGTTGCACGAGGCCGCGCCCGCGCAGCGCGATCACGACGATCGACGTGCACAGCAGCAGCGAGATGCTGTAGAGCGCCGCATTCGACAGCGGCGTGTTCGCGGCGCGAAAGCGCGGGAACGACAGGTGCAGCCAGCCGAGGATCGCGAGCGACACGAGCGCGCCGACGATCGCGAGCGGGTAGAACGGCTCCAGCGCGCGCCGGTCGCGGCGCAGCACGATCGCGAGCAAGGCGCCTGCCGCGAGCAGGTCCATCCGGAACGGCGTCAGGTAGTAGATCGGCCAGAACGAATCGAACCACGGCGTCGCGATCGCGCGCAGCACCGGCGCGGCGACGATCAGCGCGGCGGCGATCCACAGCAGCGCGCGCTCCGAGCACCACAGCACGACGAACGGCCAGAAGATGTAGAACTGCTCCTCGACCGCGAGCGACCACAGCACGTTCAGGCTGTCGTGGCCGATGCTGCCGAGCGACAGGCCGATGTTGGTCGAGAAAAATGCAAACCACGGCCAGTGCGGCAGCCAGCTCGCGCCGAACAGGAGCGTCGACACCACCAGCAGCAGCACGTACGGCGGCAGGATGCGGCGCACGCGGCGCGCATAGAAGTGGCTGAAGTACGACTGCCCGCGCGCCTTGCGATCGAGCAGGATGCCGGTGATCAGCAGGCCGCTCAGCACGAAGAACAGGTCGACGCCCATCCACAGCGGCGCTTTCAGCGCGTGCTGCAGGAACACGGCGCCCACCGCGATCGCACGCAGCCCGTCGAGCTGCACGATGCGGCCGTGTTGCGGCGGGGTCAGGTCGGCGGTTCGCGAGGTGCCCGTCATCGCGCCGCTCCTTTGCGACGCGCGGCGCGGGCCGCGGCGTGTCGCACATCCGATGCGTGAACGTAATGCATGCCTTTAAATGAAATATCGAGTCGAAATCGATTCTAGGGAAAAGAAATCGGCAAAAAAACGCGCGCCATTTATCTGACGGAAAACATTCAAATGCCGATTATTCCGGTCTCGAGATGAAAGATTGACGCCGGAGGCCCGCGGCAGGCGGTGCGGAGCGGCATTTTCTACGCGGTGGCGAGCGCAAGGCGGTCGATATTGCCGTTTTCGGATGCCGATTACTGCATGTTTCGCTTCGATATCTCCGGCAGAAACATCCCCAAATATTTCCAAATTTCTTGTGATTATTTTTGCTTGTAACCTGCATCGCGACGTTTGAAACCCATTTAGCGGCAGGGTGCGCCGGCGGTAATCCGCGGCGGCGCCGGCCGCTGTTGCATCAAGTCTGGAGAAGCGCATTGCGACGTCTGATTCTGGTAGGCATGACGGTAGGCGCGGCGCTGCTGACGAGCACCGCGCCGGCCGAAACGGTGTTGCCCGCGACGACGTCGTGGATCGGCAACACGTTCGGCTATGGCGATGGCAGCTGGACGCAAATCGACATCCGCGCGATCGCGGTGACGCCTGACGGCAAGGTGTATACGAATGCGCCGTGGGACGAGAGCGGGGCCGAGGCGAGCGTCTACCAGGACGGGAAGATGCTCGGCTTCGCCGGCGGCACGCACGGCTGGGGCAATCTCGGCGGCAATGCCATCGCGGTGAACGGCAAGTACGCGTATGTCGCGATCGGCGTCGGCAACGAGCGCGGTCACCTGCAGTCGCCCGGCATCTGGCCGGACAAGGGCAAGCAGTGGTTCGGCATCTCGCGGCGCACGATCGGCGACATGAAGCAGCCCGCGCCGTTTCGCGCGTCGCCGCAGGTCGCGCCGGGCGGGCGCGCCGACGCCGGCCGCGCGCGGATGGCCGCGAGCTTCATGATGATGAACGAGGTACCGGCCCCCGCGCGCTCGGAAGTGGGCGAGGCGAAGGCGGAAGTGGGCGGCCTCGCGGCCGACGACAAGACGTTGTTCGCGACGAATCCGTCGCGCGACGTCGTGGATGTCTACGACGCCGAGACGATGCAGCAGAAGGGCACGTGGAGCGCGCACGAGCCGGGCCGCATCGCGCTCGCCGGGGACGGCACGCTGTGGCTGCTGACCGATACGCTGACCGGGCCCGCGCATCTCGTGCACGTGCGCGCCGACGGCCGCAAGCTCGACGATGCGCCCGCGCTGCCGGAAGGTACCGACGCCGTGGACGTGGCGGTCGACGCGAAAGAGCGCGTGCTCGTCGCGGACAACGGGCCGCGCCAGCAGATCCTGATTTTCTCGAAAGGCGGCAAGGGTTATGCGCAGTCCGGCACGTTCGGCGAGCGCGGCGGCATTTTCGCGGGCCCCGTGCCGGGGCGTCCCGGGCCGCAGCGCTTCAACGGGCTGACGGGCGTCGGCGTCGACCGCGCGGGCAACATCTACGTGTCGATGAACGGCATCGGGCCGCGCCACGACACGATCGGCGCCGGGCTCGGCGCGGTGCTCGAAAGCTACACGCCGGACGGCAAGCCGCGCTGGCAGGTGCAGGGGCTGCTGTTCGTCGACGGCGCGTGGCTCGACCCCGCGCGGCCGAACAGCGTGTACACGGGCAACAAGCGCTTCGAGCTCGACCTGTCGAAGCCGCCGGGCCAGGACTGGAAATACGTCGGCTTCCTGTCGAACCGCTTCAAGTATCCGGACGACCCGGTGTTTCACACCGATCAGTATCCCGGCATGCCGCTCGCGCGGCGGCTCGACGGCCGCACGCTCCTGTACCTGACCGACATGTACGCCGATCACCTGAAGATCTACCGCTTCGACGCGAAGCGCGACGGCGAGGTCGCGATTCCGTCGGGCCTGATCGCGGGCCGCGCGCGGCCGGTCGACAAGGTGGCGAACAAGCCGCCTGGCGGCGACTGGCTGTGGCGCGACGCGAACGGCAACGGCCGGCTCGACGCCGACGAATTCACGACCAACACGACGACCAAGGCGAGGGCGGGCGGCTGGGGCTGGTGGGTCGACACGAAGGGCGACATCTGGCGCACGAGCGACGTACGCGGCATTCACCGCTTCGCTTACGGCGGGCTCGACAAGGCCGGCAACCCGGTCTACTCGTACGACAAGGTCACGACCTACCCGATGCCGCAGCCGTTCACGCAGCTGCGCCGCGCGATCTACGACGCGCAGACCGACACGCTGTACGTGACCGGCTACACGGCCGATGCGCCGCCGCAGCCGGGCATCAACAAGGAAGTCGGGCGCGTGCTGGTGCGCTTCGACAAGTGGTCGACCGGCTCGCCCGTGGTGCGTTACACGGTCGCGCTGCCGTGGCAGCTCGATGCGAAACCGATCCTCGACCTGATCGGGATCACGGTCGAGGGCCGCTACATCTTCACCGTGGAGCCGGTCGGCAAGATCCACGTGTACGACAAGGACACCGGCAAGGAAGTGGGCGTGATGAGCCCGGGCGCCGAGGTCGGCAAGGCATCCGGCTGGGTCGACGTGCCGTTCGGCATCAGCGCATTCCGGCGCGAGAACGGCGAATACCTCGTGTTCGTCGAGGAAGACGCGCGCGGCAAGGTGCTCATGTATCGCTGGAAACCGTGACGGGCGGCGCGCCGTCGTCGACGTCACTCAAGGCTCAAGCATGGACAAAGGCATACTCAAGAACGTTTCGATCAACTTCATCGGGCTGATCCTGCCGACCTTCGTGTCGCTGGTGACGGTGCCCGCCTACATCCACGCGCTCGGCGTCGAGCGTTATGGCGTCGTCAGCCTCGTGTGGACGCTGATCGGCTATTTCGGGATCCTCGATCTCGGGATGAGCATGGCCGCGCAGAACCACATCTCCAAGGCGCTCGCGAGCGGCAATGCCGACGAAAGCGCGCGCGTGTTCTGGAGCGCGTTCTGGCTGAATCTCGGCACCGGCATCGTCGGCGGGCTGCTGATCTATTTCGGCGCGTTCGTCTACACCGCGTACTTCACGAAGGTGTCGGCCGCGATGCAGCACGAGGTGTATCTCGCGTTGCCGTGGCTCGCGCTCGCGATTCCGCTCGCGAACGTGTCGTGGGTGTTCGCCGGCGCGATCAACGGCGCCGAGCGGTTCGGCGTGTTCAACACGAACCAGACGATCGGCACCTTCCTGTTCCAGCTGCTGCCGCTCGGCGCCGCGTGGTGGATCGCGCCGAACCTGCAGACGGTGCTCGCGGCGGCCGTCGTCGCGCGCCTGATCGCGGCGGTGATGCTCGGCCAGGCCAGCATCAAGGTGCTCGGCATCCGGCGCATCGATCCGCCGCAGTGGGGCACCGCGAAAGGGCTGTTCAACTTCGGCGGCTGGATGCTGATCGCGAGCACGACCAGCATGATCGCCGACACGCTCGACCGCGTGATGCTCGGCGCCGGCATGGGCGCGAAGTTCGTTACCTACTACACGGTGCCGCAGAACCTCGTCACGCGCCTGAACATGCTGCCGAACGCGCTCGTGCGCACGCTGTTCCCGCGCCTGTCGGCGGTCGGCCGCGACCATGCCGACACGCTCGCGCGCCAGTCGCTCGAATTCCTGAACGGCGTGTTCACGCCGGTCGGCATCGTCGCGATCTTCGCGCTCGCGCCGTTCCTCACGCTGTGGGTCGGCGCCGATCTCGCCGCGCATTCGGCGCCGGTCGGCCGCGTGCTGGTGATCAGCGTGTGGCTCGTCGGCCAGGCGAGCGTGACGCGGATCCTGATCCAGTCGCAGGTCAATCCGGCCCGCGCGGCATTCGCCGGGCTCGTCGAGATGCCGTTCTTCGTCGGCGGCCTGTGGTTCGGCATTCATCACTTCGGGCTGATCGGCGCGGCGGTGGTCGTCGCGGCGCGCGCGCTGGTCGACTACGGCGTGCTGCTGTACCTGTCGGCGATCCGGATGCGCGCGATCGTGCTCGACATGCTCGCGCACCTCGCCTTCCTGCTGGCGAGCCTGTTCCTGGCGCAGGCATGGCCGGGGCTCGGCGAGTCGATCGGCATGTGCGCGGTCGTACTGGTGCTGAACGTCGCGTGGTCGCTCACGATGACGCCGGGGTTGCGTGCGCTCGTGCGCGACCTGTTTGTCCGTCTCAATGCGAGGAAAACCGTATGAATCGCGATCTGGCGGAACACGCCGTATTGAATCTCTCCACGGCCGATGCCGCCGTGGCCGAAGCCGGCGACGTCGCCGCCCTGCGCCGGCCCGTGCCGGCCGGGCGCGCCAGCGCGCGGCAGCCGTCGCGCGCGCTGCGCGTGGCGATCGTCCACGACTGGCTCGTCACCTATGCCGGCGCCGAGCGCGTGCTGGAGCAGATCGTCGCGTGCTTTCCCGACGCCGACCTGTTCAGCCTCGTCGATTTTCTCGACGACCGCGCATTCGTGCGCGGCAAGCCGGTGACGACGTCCTTCATCCAGAAGCTGCCGTTCGCGCGCACCAAGTACCGCGGCTACCTGCCGCTGATGCCGCTCGCGATCGAGCAGCTCGACGTGTCCGAGTACGACCTCGTGATCTCGAGCAGCCACGCGGTCGCGAAGGGCGTGCTGACGGGGCCGGACCAGGTGCACATCAGCTACGTGCATTCGCCGATCCGCTACGCGTGGGACCTGCAGCACCAGTATCTGGAGCAGTCGAATCTCACGCATGGGCCGAAATCGCTGCTCGCGCGGATGATTCTCCACTACATCCGCAACTGGGACACGCGCACCGCGAACGCGGTGGACGGCTTCGTCGCGAATTCCGCGTTCATCGCGCGACGCATCAAGAAGGTCTACCACCGCGACGCGGCGGTGATCTTCCCGCCGGTCGACGTCGACGCGTTTTCGCTGAACGCCGACAAGGAGGATTTCTACCTGACCGCGTCGCGGATGGTGCCGTACAAGAAGATCGACCTGATCGTCGAGGCTTTCTCGCACACGCCCGAGCGCAAGCTCGTCGTGATCGGCGACGGCCCCGAGATGCAGAAGATCCGCGCGAAGGCCGGCCCGAACGTCGAGATCATGGGCTATCAGCCGTTCGCGGTGCTGCACGACCGGATGCGGCGCGCGAAGGCGTTCGTGTTCGCGGCCGAGGAGGATTTCGGGATCTCGGTCGTCGAGGCGCAGGCGTGCGGCACGCCGGTGATCGCGTACGGCAAGGGCGGCGCGCTCGAGACCGTGCTCGACCCGCAGTCGAACCCGAACCCGACCGGGCTGTTCTTCGACGAACAGACGCCGCACGCGATCGTCGCGGCCGTCGACGACTTCGAGCGCGCGCCGCAGCGCTTCACGCCGGGCGCCTGCCGCACGAACGCGGAGCGGTTCTCCGCCGATACGTTCCGGCGGCGTTTCCTCGACTACGTGGAGGCGGCGCTGCCCGGTTCGACCGCGCAGCGCGGCACGGCGATCGCACCGATGCCGGCCGCGCGCGGCCCGGCGACGCTCGTGCTCGACCAGAGCGGCGTGCTCGGCGGCGCCGAGCTGTCGCTGCTCGAGATCATGAAGCACATGCGCGCGAACGCCGACGTGCTGCTGTTCGACGACGGCCCGTTCCGCGCGGCGCTCGACGAGATCGGCGCGCGTGTCGACGTGGTCGACCAGGGCGCGCTCGCCGGCGTGCGCAAGCAGGGCGGCGTGTCGTTCGGCGCGGTGAAGCAGCTCGTGCGGCTGGTGCGCGACGTCGCGCGCCGCGCGCGCCGCGCCGAAGTGATCTATGCGAACACGCAGCGCGCGATGGTCGTCGCCGCGCTGGCCGGGCGGCTCGCGCGCAAGCCGGTCGTCTGGCATCTGCGCGACATCGTCAGCACCGACCATTTCGGCAGCAAGCAGTTGCTGGCGATCAAGTATTGCGCACGGCTCGGCGTGACGCGCGTGATCGCGAACTCCGACGCGTCCGCGCAGGCGTTCCGCACGCTGACGGGCTTCACGCCGCAGCACGTCGACGTCGTGTTCAACGGTATTTCGGCCGAGCCGTTCGACGCGCTGGAAGGCGTCAACCCGGCCGCGCTGCGCACGCGCCTCGGGTTGCCCGAGCACGCGTGGCTCGTCGGCTCGTTCAGCCGCCTCGCGCGCTGGAAAGGGCAGCACGTGCTGCTGGAGGCCGCCGCACGGCATCCCGACATGCACGTGGTGCTGGTCGGCGCGCCGCTGTTCGGCGAGGACGAATACGCTGCGCAGCTGCACGAATTCGTCGCGCAACACGGGATGGACGAGCGGGTGCATTTCCTCGGGTTCCAGCGCGACGTGGCCGCCTGCATGACGGCGGTCGACGTCGTCGCGCATACGTCCATCACGCCGGAGCCGTTCGGGCGCGTGATCGTCGAAGGGATGCTCGCGCGCCGGCCGGTCGTCGCGGCCCGCGCGGGCGGCGTCGTCGAGATCATCGAGGACGGCGACAACGGGCTGCTTTGCGAGCCGGGCGATGCGATCGCGCTGGCCAGCGCGCTGGAGACGCTGAAGCGCGACGGTGCGCTGCGCGAGCGGCTCGTCGCGAGCGGGCGCGCGACGGCGGTGCGCCGCTTCGGCACCGAGACCTATGTGGAGCGCGTCGAGAAGATCCTTGCGGATACGGCGAAGGCCGCGAAGGCGAAGAAGCGGTAGCCGTTGCCGGCGCGCGCCGGCGGGAAACGAGCCCTCATGCGGCGGTGCGCCGCGTGAGGGCTTTGCTTTTCAGCGGGCATGATGGGTCCGGCGAGCGCCGGGCCGGGCGGTTTGCGGCGCGCATGACGCGCAAGACCGGCCGATCGCGTCTGGATGGCGACCATGAAGCGGGGCAGCCGCGCGGCGGAAACCGGCCGGGAACGGCATGGGCGGGCCCTGGCGCGGTCGGACGACGGCAGGCTGCCCATCCCCGCACACCCCGGCATGCAACCGCGTGCCGGCCATGAAAACGCCCCCGCACGGCGACACGCCGCACGGGGGCGCCGATACCCGGCCGACTGCGTCAGACGGCCCGTTCGGGCCCCGGCGCGACGACGCGGGCCGGGCGGGTCGGCTTGAAGCTGGCCGACCACATCATCGCCGGCCGTTCGAACAGCCGGTAGAACAGGTACGCGACGGGGATCGCGGCGGCCATGAACGCGAACGACGGCCAGATCGACAGCTGCAGCTCGGAGTGGAACAGCACCGAGCCGAGGCAGACGAACAGCGGCAGGTGGACGAGGTACAGCGAGTAGCTGAAGTCGCCGAACCAGCTCAGCACGCGCAGCGGCGGCGTCGGGCGCGGCGGGCGGGCGAGCGCGCGGTACAGGAAGCACGCGAAGCCGGCCGACCACAGCTGGAACGCGCCGTACTGGCCGAAATGGAACGCGCCGCAGCCGGCGGCCAGCAGCACGGCGGCCGCGGCGTACCACGCGCGCGACGGCACGGGGGCGGCCGCGCCGCGCGCCTGCTGCGCACGCACGTCGGCGATCCATGCGCCGATCGTCCAGGACAGCCAGTACGACGTGAAGAACTGCAGGTCGTGCCGTTCGAGCAACCACGCCGACGCGACGTTGACGAGCGCGATCGCGGCCACGACGGCCGGCATGCCGATGCGCCGGCGCAGCGCGAACAGCAGCGGGTAGATCGCGTAGAACTGCACCTCGAGCGACAGCGTCCACAGCGCGCCGTTCGACCCGTACGTGTAGCCGGCCACGCCTTGCAGCGAGAACAGGTTCACGAGGAACGCGACGATGCCGACGTCGCGGATCTTGTGGCTGACGGGCTCGATCTGCAGGCTGACCGAGTCGAGCGCGAGCGTGAACAGCAGCGCCGCGAGCAGCACCGGATAGATGCGCGCGAACCGGCGCACCCAGAAGTTCGGCGCGTCGAGCCGGTACGCGGGATTGGCCGCGAGCTTGAGCGCCGCGTTGCGGTGGATGCAGTAGCCGCTGATCACGAAGAAGATCGGCACGCCGGCGGAGCCCCACGCGAACGGGAAGGTCAGGTAGCCGGCGATCACGCCCGGGTTCAGGGCATGACCGTAAGCCTGATGGAAGCTCTGCATGCCGACCCAGACGACCTGCCGGCAGTGGAAATAGGCGACGAGCAGCGCCGCGAAGCCGCGCATCGCGTCGATCACGTGTTCCTTGTGATCGGTGACGGGCGGCGCGGCCAGAGACGATCCGCTGAAAGCTTGCATGCGATTCGATTCCTTGCGACGGATGGAGGGGAAGTTTCACCCCATCGTAATGCGCAAGAATTCGATCAATGAATAAAAAAATCTTGCCCGGAAATAACGGTTTTCCACATGATGGATTTATCCCGGTCTGAAAGCGGTTCCGCGGGCGCGTCAATTATTTACCGATTTTTTTCTGATAGTTTGAAGTTCCAGATGATTGATGCAAGGAGCGGCAAGATGGACATGCATTGGATCGCGAGCGCTGCAGTACTGCTGGTCATGGCCGTGCTGTCGGCGTACCGGGAGGCGCTGAAGAACGAACCGATTCGCCCGGGTCTCGAACGGGGCGGCGTGCCCTATATCGAGGAATTCGAATCGTAAGAATTTGTATCCGGAAAATCGGTAATTTGTTTCTGTATCGGCACTCGGTCCGGCAATAT
Source organism: Burkholderia sp. Tr-20355 (assembly GCF_017104685.1). Taxonomy (NCBI): domain Bacteria; kingdom Pseudomonadati; phylum Pseudomonadota; class Betaproteobacteria; order Burkholderiales; family Burkholderiaceae; genus Burkholderia; species Burkholderia sp. Tr-20355. Next base: position 15,570 of record NZ_JAAGPK010000067.1, read on the forward strand.
CGACCGAATGGAAGGGATTATATTTTTTTCGGAATCATTGGGCAATCGTCCATATCGATAATGAGCGGAGTGGAATTGGCAGTGCCGTCGATTCTCGATATGCCGTTCGGAACACAATCGCGCCGGGTCGCGGGTCGACGCGGCGCAGTCAACGCAATCAGGATGCGAACATGTTGAAAGTCACCAAGGCCGTGTTCCCCGTTGCCGGTCTCGGCACGCGGTTCCTCCCGGCAACGAAGGCGAGCCCGAAGGAAATGTTGCCCGTCGTCGACAAGCCGCTGATTCAGTACGCGGTCGAGGAAGCGATCAACGCCGGTATCACCGAGATGATCTTCGTGACCGGGCGCAGCAAGCGCGCGATCGAGGATCACTTCGACAAGTCGTACGAGATCGAGGCCGAACTCGAGGCGCGCGGCAAGGAAAAGCTGCTCGAACTGGTGCGCGGCATCAAGCCGAGCAACGTCAACTGCTTCTACGTGCGCCAGCCGGAAGCACTCGGTCTCGGCCATGCGGTGCTGTGCGCGGAGAAGCTCGTGCACGGCGAGCCGTTCGCGGTGATCCTCGCCGACGACCTGCTGCATGGCGAGCAGCCGGTGCTCAAGCAGCTCGTCGACGTGTTCGACCACTATCACAGCTCGGTGATCGGCGTCGAGACGATCGCGCGCGAGGACAGCCGCTCGTACGGCGTCGTCGAAGGCCGCGAATGGGAAGAGGACGTCATCAAGCTGTCGGGCATCATCGAGAAGCCGGCGCCCGAAGATGCGCCGTCGAATCTCGGCGTGGTCGGCCGCTACGTGTTCATGCCGACGATCTTCGATCATCTGCGCAAGCTCAAGCCGGGCGCCGGCGGCGAACTGCAGCTGACCGACGCGGTCCAGTCGCTGCTCGCGAACGAGCAGGTGCTCGCGTATCGCTACTTCGGCACGCGCTTCGACTGCGGCAGCAAGATCGGCTATCTCAAGGCGACCGTCGAGCTCGCGCTCCAGCATCCGGAAGTGAGCCGCGAATTCGAGGCCTACCTGCGTACCTGTTTGCCCGCGCTGGCGGCTGTCGCATAGGCCGCTGCGCGCTCCGTCGTTTCAGGTGGTGGTTGTTCCGTTGGCCCCGGCCGCTCAGGCGCCGGGGCTTTTTTGCGTCCGCACGTGCGTGCGCGGTCGTGGTGCGCGAAGGCGGTGTGTCGTACCGGATTCGGGCGTGGGGCGCGGGGGCGCGGTACCGGCGCGGTGGTGCGCCGCGGCTGAAACCGGTGCCGAAGGGCCGACCCCGGGTGTATGCGTCGGCGGTTCCGAGAGCGTCACACACACGACGTGCGTGAAGGCGGGGCTGTTTTTCCGTCGTCGGACCGGAGGCGCGTCTGCGTGACCTTCAGCGCGGCGACGCGCTCGGTTGCGTGGCGAAGTGCCGGGCGAGCATCGTGGCGATCGGCTTCTTGAAGTCGAGCAGCCGCTTTTCGAGATAGCGCCAGGACAGGTGCGCAAGCAGCACGGCGAAGGTGAATTGCAGCATCTCGGGCAGTGCTTCACGGACGAATGCCAGCATCGGCACGTGCGCGAAGGACGCGGGCAGCACGCCGAAGCGCGTCGGAATCAGGTTGTGGAACAGGTAGAAGCCGTAGCTGATCGTGCCGAGATAGACGAGCGGGCCCCAGTCGAGCAGCGCGACGACGGGGTGGTCGGGCTCGCTGACGAGCCACAGCATCAGCGCGCCGAGCGACGCGGACAGGCCGAGGTCCGCGAGCCCCGCGACCGCGTCGGGCAGCGTCGTGCACGCGGGCAGCACGAGGAAGAACACGACGCCGGCCGCGCCGAGCCAGCCGGGCGGCACGCGACGCACGGCGGCCGTGCCGCGATCGGCAAGCGCCATCGCGCCGACGCCGCCGAGCGCGATCAGTGCGAAATTCCACGGGGAAAACGCGTAGATCAGCACCGGCGACGCATCGGACAGGTAGAGCGCGAGATGCGCGAGCGCGCACAGCGCGACGGCCGCGATGCCGAGCGCGACGTGTCGCGCGGCCGGTACCGCGAGCAGCGCGAGCGGCGCGATCAGGTAGAACTGCTGTTCAACCGCGAGGCTCCAGAAGTGCGACGTGGAGCCGGGCCAGCCGTCCTTCACGACACCGATCCAGTAATTCGACAGGAACACCGCGTGCCACGCGAGCCCCAGGTTGACGCCGCGCTGGTAGAACAGCGCGTGCGCGATCGCGAGCGCGGCGAGCAGCAGGTAGTACACGGGAAAGATCCGCAGCGCGCGCTTCGCGAGGAACAGCGCGAGCGCGTGGCGGCGCGTCATGGTGCCGCGTTCGACGGCCTGGCGGTTGCGATGCAGCTCGCCGACGATCAGGAATCCGCTGATGAGGAAAAACGTCCACACACCGAGCTTGCCGACGTCGACGGCAAGGACGTGGCCCTTGTGGGACAGGAAAACGAGGATGACGGCGAGGGCTCGCAGGCCGTCGAGTCCTTTGACGTATCTGACTTCGCGCATGGAGGCATCCGGGCATTGAGCGTGCCCAGTATAGGTGCGCAAATATCGAACGTAATTCGCGTTCCGACGTATACGTGAAGGCGTTTTTTGATGCTCGAGCGTCGATGAAGTCGGTCGCGCGCAACAAAACCTGCGGGAAACCCCGCGAAAACGCATAAAAGTACTGCACGAAGCGTCAAGGCGCTTGTAGAATCCGGCGTTGAAGCGCGCGCGTTGCACGCTTCGTGTATCCAACGACCACACCTGGTAGGAGAAACATGGCGACTTCCGCAAAAAAGGTGGCCAAGAAGGCTGCCGCACCGGCGACCAAGAAAGTGGCTGCCAAAAAGGCTGCGCCCGCGAAGAAAGTAGTGGCCAAGAAGGCTGTCGCGAAGGCAGCACCGGCTGCTCCGACGCCGCTGAAGGACAAGTTCACGAAGGCATCGCTCGCAACGCACATCGCTGAGCGCGCAGCTGTCGAAGTGAAGGCGGTCAAGGCAGTGCTCGCCGCACTCGAGAACGTCGTGCTGGGCTCGGTCCACAAGAAGGGCGCAGGCGAATTCACGCTGCCGGGTCTGCTGAAGATCACGGCACAAGTCGTGCCGGCGAAGAAGAAGCGCTTCGGCAAGGATCCGTTCTCGGGCGAAGAGCGTTGGTTCCCGGCGAAGCCGGCCAGCGTGCGCGTGAAGGCTCGTGCGCTGAAGAAGCTGAAGGACGCGGCAGCGTAATGCCGCGCAACGACTGCCGAATACGTGTCGGCAGCCGTTGCGGAGTCCAGCGATCCCCGTACGCGAAAGCGTGCGGGGATTTTTATTGTGCCGCGCCATTCGCGCGGCGGCGAAGCGGCGGCGCGGCGACGATGCGCGCCACGACGTGCGACGCGCGTTGCATCGCGTGCCGCCCACGCGCGATACCGAATGGCGAACTGCGAACCGCAGTGGCGCCGGACGCGGTTTCGCCGCAGCCCGGCCATGCGCCGCTCGCGCCGCGGCCGTTGCGTGTGCATCGCAACGCACGCAGTCGTGACTGAATTCATCCCGGACGAAATCGCCGGACAGGTCGGCACGGCACGCGCCGCGATCGAGCGGCATCTCGGCGCAACGCTGGCAGCCATCCACCTGTTCGGATCGGCGCTCGACGGCGGCTTGAAACCGCGCAGCGACATCGACCTGCTGGTGACGGTGGCGGCGCGACTCAACGAAACGGTGCGGCACGCGTTGATGCACGATCTGCTCGCCGTGTCGGCGCCGCCGCACGGCGCAGGCGGCTTGCGCGCACTGGAGGTCACCGTCGTCGCGCACGGCGACGTGGTGCCGTGGCGTCATCCGGCGCGGCGCGAACTGCAGTTCGGCGAATGGCTGCGCCGCGATCTCGAGGCCGGCATCGTCGAACCGCCGCTCGTCGATCACGATCTGGCGATCCTGCTGACGAAGGCGCGGCAGCACAGTGTCGCGCTGGCCGGGCCGCCCGCGGCCGCGCTGTTCGAGCCGGTGCCCGCGCGCGATTTCGCCGCCGCGCTGCTCGATACCGTTGCGCAATGGAACGCCGAGCCGGACTGGCGCGGCGACGAGTGCAACGTGGTGCTCGCACTCGCGCGTATCTGGTACAGCGCCGCGACCGGCACGATCGCCCCCAAGGACGTTGCCGCGGCATGGGTGCTGGCGCGCCTGCCGGACGCGTATCGGCCGGTGGTGGCCGCCGCGCGCGACGCCTATCTCGGGGGCGACGCAGGCGCGGCAATCCTGGCCGGCGAACCGCTCGCCGCCTTCATCGGCTACGCACGGCGGGCCGTCGAGTCGATGCTGCGGGCGTAGCGGCGGATGCCGGTCGTGCGATCGGCGATCGGCGATCGGTCACGCATGCGCCGCAGCCCGGCGGGTGTCGTCAGCCCGCCGTGCCCGCGAAGGCGGCTTTCAACGCGGCGTCGTCGAACTTGACCATCTGCATCATCGCCGCGGCCACGCGCGCCGCCTTGACCGGGTCGCGATCGGCCATCATCGGGATGAGCGCTTCCGGAACGATCTGCCACGACACGCCATAACGATCCCTCAGCCAGCCGCAGGCGTCGGCCGTGCCGCCGTTGTCGATCAGCGCGTTCCAGTAGCGGTCGAGTTCCGCCTGGTCGGCGCAACTGACCAGCAGCGAGATCGCGTGATTGAACGTCTCCGTACGCGGGTGGCTCATCGCGAAGAACGGCTGGCCGAACAGTTCGAATTCGACCATCCGTGTGCCGTCGGTGCCGGGTACTGCCGTGACGCGCACGATGCGCGAATCCGGAAAGATGCCGGCGTAGAAGGCCGCTGCTTCTTCGGCTTCCGTCGAATACCAGAGGAAGGGCGTGATCTTCTGAATCGTCATGGCGTATCTCCTGTATGAATGGGGCGACGCGCGAATCGCGTGCCGCCATCGACACGACGGAGGACGGTTGCCGAAATCGACACGCTGCGGCACATCGCGATCGCATCGGACGAGCGGCGCCGGCGGTGCGGAGGATAGTCGCTCGGCGAACGGATGGCGATCGGCGCTCCGCAAACGGCGTTCCCGGCGCTTTGCAGCCGTCAGGCGCCGCTGCCGGCCGGTCGGCGTGCGTGGGGCTCGGGTTCCGGCCGCCGGCCCGTGCAGCGGCTGCCGGCGCGCGGGAGACGGACGAAAAAAAGCCAGCCGCGGCCGAAACCGGGGCTGGCTTTCCAGGTCGGCGGCAAGGCGTCGGAGACGCCGTGCACGCCGGAAACGTACTTCTTAGAACTTGTGACGCAGGCCGAGCGCGACGATTTCCTGCGAGCTCTTGCCGGCGATGCCGTAGGAGCCGACCGACGCTTGCGCATCGGTGCCGTCGGCGTTGTGGCCGCTGGCGTGCTGGTATGCGCCAACCAGGTACACGTCGGTGCGCTTCGACAGCGAGTAGTCCGCGCCGAGCGAAACCTGATGGTACTTGGCGTCCGTCTGGCCGCTACCCTTCGTGTAGATGTAGCCGACGCCCAGCAGCAGCGGTGCCGATGCCTGGTACGTGACGAATGCGCGACCCGTGTTGTACTTCTGGTTCGTGCCGAAGCCCGAGTTCGCGTCAGCCTTGTACTGTGCGTTGCTGTAGCCGAGGCCGAACGTCACCGGGCCGAATGCATACTGGCCGGCAACTTGCGCGATCCCGATCGACGATGCCGACGTGTACGCGTTGTTGATGAAGCTGCCCGAGCCGTCGAAGATCGCGTCCGACGTGCCGGCCCAGCCGGTGCGTTGGCCAACTGCATTCAGCGGCGACGAGTTGTTGGCGTGGAAGTAGCCAGCAGCCAGGCCGAGCGGGCCGTTGTTGTAGGCTGCAGCTGCCGCCCACGTCTGACCCTTGCCGGTTGCGCCGGCGACACCGCCGAGTGCGTACATCGCTTCGACCTGCAGGCCTGCCCAGACCGGCGACGTGTACTTGATCGCGTTGCTGACGCGCAGGCTGTTGTCGTTGTTGTCGACGTCGCCCGGCGTGGCGAACACGCTGCCGAAGTAGTTGTCAGCCGTGACTGCCTGAACCAGGTCGACCAGCGGGTCGTACTGGCGACCCAGCGTCAGCGTACCGTACTGGCTGCTTTCCAGGCCGACGAAAGCCTGGCGGCCGAACATGCGGCCACCCTGGCCCAGTGCACCCGATGCCGAGTTGAAGCCGTTTTCCAACTGGAAGATCGCCTTCAGGCCGCCACCGAGGTCTTCGGAACCCTTGAGGCCGAAGCGGCTGCCTTGCAGGTTGCCGCTACCCATCGACCACGAATTGTTACCTTGACCGTCGTTACCGTGAACGTACGTGATCGACGTGTCGATCACGCCGTAGAGCGTCACGCTCGACTGAGCCTGAGCAGCACCGGCAGCGCCCAGCAGGGCGAGCGAGAGGGTCGAGAGAGCAAGTTTCTTCATCGTTGAGTTTCTCCACGCAAGTGATTCATCGTTATTTGTTGCGGATTGGAGAATAGCTCAGTGCCATACACGCAAGAAAGCTTAAAAAATAAAGTGTCTCGAAAAGGTAACAGCGTGAAAAAGTCCATATATATCAAGCACATCAACGACTGTTCCTGTTTTTGAAACAGTTGACAATTGCTGCGTCGCGATTGTTTCAAAAGTTGATGCACCGGACGGCCTGGTGCCTGTTTTGCGGGGTTCCGTCATGGAAACGAGGGTGTGCAAACGTTTGCCGTTGCAGCAATGTTCGTGTGGGCACGCAAGGTGCGTGGGTCCGCCGCGCAAGGGCGCGGCGGGGGCAGCGGGGTGGCGGAGGGGCGCGCGGGGGCGGGCGTGCGTTGTGCCGGGCGCCGTCAGTTGCCGCGCGTGAGGTCGTTGCCGGCACCGGGTTGCGGTTCTGCGGCCGCCGCCGCCGCGGCGCCGGCCGGCCGATGCGCGTTGCCGCGCGCCGCCGCGAATTCCGCGCCGAGCAGCAGCACGATCGCGGAGAAGTACAGCCACATCAGCAGGACCGCGAACGATCCGGCCGCGCCGAATGCGCTGGCCGTGCCCGCATGCGCGAGGTACAGCGCGAACAGCTTCTTGCCGCCGGAGAACAGGATCGCCGACACGATGCCGCCGACCGCGGCGTCGCGCCACGCGACGCGCGCATCGGGCAGGAACTTCATCAACGACGCGAACGCGGCCGCGAGCACCGCGATGCCGACGAAGAACTGCACGAGGTTGGTGACGACCACATACGGCGAATTGCCCAGCAGCCAGGTGCCGACGAACGTGATCGCGGTATCGAGCACGAGCGACACGATCAGCAGGAACGCGACGCCGAGCACGAGTCCGAACGAGATCAGCCGCACGCGCACGAGCCCGAGCATGCTCGACCAGCGGTTCTCGGTGGCCGGCCAGATCACGCTGAGCGCGGCGCTGAGCGACGCGAACGTGGCCGACGCGCCGATCGCGAGCGCGGCGAACGAGATCAGCGTGGCCAGCCCGCCGCGCTCGCCCGCGCGGTGCGCGTTCTGCACGATGGTCTGGATGCTGGCCGCCGCGTCGTCGCCGATCAGCTGGTGCGCCTGCTCGAATACCTGGCCGCGCGCGGCATCGTCGCCGTAGAACCAGCCGGCCACCGCGATCACCATCACGAGCGTCGGCGCGAGCGAGAACGCGGAGAAAAACGCGATGCCGGCAGCCATCGCGGAGCAGCGGTCGGACGAGAAGCGCTTGAACGCGGTGAGGGCCCAGTTGGCCTGTTGCTGGGCGAGACGGGTTGCTTCGGAAGTGATCTGTCGTTTCATGACGGGTCGGTTGTGCGCGGCGCGCGGATCGTCGGGGTTCATCGGATTATTCGGTATTGATCCGAGGATTCGATCATAGTTGCCTGAACTGTCTATAATTCCTTTCAGTTTCACCCCACCCCACAATAACGCCGAGACCGCCATGCTACAAATGTCCCGGCGCCAGTTCCTGAAGGTGACGGCCACGTCGCTTGCCGGATCGAGTCTTGCCCTGATGGGCTTTTCTCCGTCCGAAGCGCTTGCCGAAGTCCGACAGTACAAGCTGGCGCGCACCGTCGAAACGCGCAACACCTGTCCTTACTGTTCAGTGGGTTGCGGCATCCTGATGTACAGCCTCGGAGACGGCGCGAAGAATGCGCAGCCGAGCATCATCCACATCGAAGGCGATCCCGACCATCCCGTTAATCGCGGCACGCTGTGCCCGAAGGGCGCCAGCCTGATCGACTTCATCCACAGCCCGAACCGCCTGACGCACCCCGAGTATCGCGCGCCCGGCTCGGACAAGTGGGAACCGATTTCGTGGAACGACGCGCTCGACCGCATCGCGAAGCTGATGAAGGCCGACCGCGACGCGAACTTCGTCGAGACGGCCGAAGACGGCTCGAAGGTCAACCGCTGGCTCACGACCGGCATGCTGGCCGCGTCGGCGGGCAGCAACGAGGTCGGCTACCTGACGCACAAGACTGTCCGCAGTCTCGGGATGCTCGCATTCGACAATCAGGCGCGTGTCTGACATGGCCCGACGGTGGCAGGTCTTGCCCCGACGTTTGGCCGTGGAGCGATGACGAACCATTGGGTCGACATCAAGAACGCGGACGTGATTCTCGTGATGGGCGGCAATGCAGCCGAGGCCCATCCGTGCGGTTTCAAGTGGGTAACCGAGGCGAAGGCGCACCGCAAGGCGCGGCTGATCGTCGTCGACCCGCGCTTTACGCGTACGGCCTCGGTGGCCGATTACTACGCGCCGATCCGCACCGGCACCGACATCGTCTTCCTGGGCGGGGTCATCAACTATCTGCTGACGAACGACAAGATCCAGCACGAGTACGTGAAGAACTACACGGACTTCTCGTTCATCGTGCGCGAGGATTTCGCGTTCAACGACGGCATCTACTCCGGTTATGACGCGGAGAAGCACGCGTACCCGGACAAATCGAGCTGGGACTACGAGCGCGGCGACGACGGCTTCGCGAAGGTCGACCCGACGCTGCAGCATCCGCGTTGCGTGTACAACCTGCTCAAGCAGCACTACGCGCGCTATACGCCGGACATGGTCCAGCAGGTCTGCGGCACGCCGAAGGAGAAATTCCTGAAGGTGTGCGAGATGCTCGCGACCACGGCCGTTCCCGGCCGCGCCGGCACGGTGCTGTACGCACTCGGCTGGACCCACCATTCGACCGGCGCGCAGATCATCCGCACCGGCGCGATGGTGCAGTTGCTGCTCGGCAACATCGGCATCGCCGGCGGCGGGATGAACGCGCTGCGCGGCCACTCGAACATCCAGGGGTTGACCGACCTCGGGCTGATGTCGAACCTGCTGCCGGGCTACATGACGCTGCCGATGCAGTCCGAGCAGGATTTCGACGGCTACATCAAGAAGCGCACGCAACTGCCGCTGCGGCCGAACCAGTTGAGCTACTGGAAGAACTACAAGGCGTTCCACGTCAGCTTCATGAAGTCGTGGTGGGGCGACGCGGCGACCGCCGAGAACAACTGGGGCTACGACTACCTGCCGAAGCTGGACAAGCAGTACGACCTGCTGCAGGTGATCGAGCTGATGAATGCCGGCAAGATGAACGGCTACATCTGCCAGGGCTTCAACCCGCTCGCGGCGGCGCCGTCGAAGGTGAAGACGGCAGCGGGCCTCGCGAAGCTGAAGTGGCTCGTGATCATGGATCCGCTCGCGACCGAGACGTCCGAGTTCTGGAAGCATCACGGCGACTACAACGACGTCGATGCGTCGAAGATCCAGACCGAGGTGTTCCGTCTGCCGACCACGTGCTTCGCGGAGGAAAACGGCTCGCTCGTGAGTTCGAGCCGCGTGCTGCAGTGGCACTGGAAGGGCGCGGAGCCGCCGGGCGACGCGAAGAGCGACCTCGAGATCATGTCGGGGCTGTTCCTGCGCATGCGCAAGCTGTACCAGAAGGACGGCGGCAAGTATCCGGACCCGATCGTGAACCTGACGTGGCCGTACGCGAACCCGGAAAGCCCGACGCCCGAAGAGCTCGCGATGGAGTTCAACGGCAAGGCGCTCGCCGACCTGCCCGACCCGAAGGATCCGGCCAAGACGCTCGTGAAGAAGGGCGAGCAGCTGGCCGCGTTCGCGCAATTGAAGGACGACGGCACGACCGCGAGCGGCTGCTGGATCTTCTGCGGCGCGTGGACGCAGGCCGGCAACCAGATGGGGCGGCGCGACAACTCCGACCCGACCGGCATCGGCCAGACGCTGAACTGGGCGTGGGCGTGGCCGGCGAACCGGCGGATCCTGTACAACCGCGCGTCGTGCGACGTCGCCGGCAAGCCGTTCGACCCGACCCGCAAGCTGATCGGCTGGAACGGCAGCGCGTGGAAGGGCGCCGACGTGCCGGACTTCAAGGCGGACGAGCCGCCCGAAAACGGGATGGGGCCGTTCATCATGAACCCGGAAGGCGTGGCGCGCTTCTTCGCCCGCGCGGGGATGAACGAAGGTCCGTTCCCCGAGCACTACGAGCCGTTCGAGACGCCGCTCGACGCGAACCCGCTGCACCCGAACAACCCGCAGGCGCTGAACAACCCGGCTGCCCGCGTGTTCGCGGACGACCGCGCGTCGTTCGGCAAGGCGGCGGAGTTCCCGCACGTGGCGACGACGTACCGGCTGACCGAGCATTTCCACTACTGGACCAAGCATGCGCGGCTGAACTCGATCATCCAGCCCGAGCAATTCGTCGAGATCGGCGAAGACCTCGCGAAGGAAGTCGGCGTCGCGCACGGCGAGCGCGTGAAGGTGTCGTCCAAGCGCGGCTACATCATCGCGGTCGCCCTCGTCACGAAGCGGATCAAGCCGCTGACGGTCGACGGCAAGAAGGTCCAGACGGTCGGCGTCCCGTTGCACTGGGGCTTCAAGGGTCTGACGAAGCCCGGCTATCTCGCCAATACCCTGACTCCGTCCGTGGGTGACGGCAACTCGTACACACCGGAATTCAAGTCGTTCCTGGTGAAGGTCGAAAAGGCGTAAGGGGAAAGAGATGGCATTGCAATCGCTGGATATCAAGCGCGTCTCGGCCACCACGACGCCACCGCCCACGGTGCGCGAACCGGTGACCGGGAGCGTCGCGAAGCTGATCGACGTATCGAAGTGCATCGGCTGCAAGGCATGCCAGACGGCGTGCATGGAATGGAACGACCTGCGTGACGAGGTCGGCACCAACGTCGGCGTGTACGACAACCCGGCCGACCTGACCGAGCATTCGTGGACGGTCATGCGGTTCTCCGAATACGAGAACCCGGCGGGCGACCTCGAGTGGCTGATCCGCAAGGACGGCTGCATGCACTGCGAGGATCCGGGCTGCCTGAAGGCGTGTCCGTCGCCGGGCGCGATCGTGCAGTACAACAACGGGATCGTCGACTTCCACGAGGAGAACTGCATCGGTTGCGGCTATTGCGTGACCGGTTGCCCGTTCAACGTTCCGCGGATCTCGAAGAAGGATCATCGCGCGTACAAGTGCACGCTCTGTTCCGACCGCGTCGCGGTCGGCCAGGAACCGGCCTGCGTGAAGACCTGCCCGACCGGCGCGATCGTGTTCGGCACCAAGGAGGACATGAAGCAGCACGCGGCCGAGCGGATCGAGGACCTGAAGGAGCGCGGCTTCGAGCATGCGGGGTTGTACGACCCGCAGGGCGTCGGCGGTACGCACGTGATGTACGTGCTGCACCACGCCGACAAACCGTCGCTGTACCACGGGCTGCCCGACAACCCGTCGATCAGCCCGATGGTGAAGCTGTGGAAGGGCATCGCGAAACCGCTCGCGGTCGCCGGCCTCGCGCTGACCGCGCTTGCCGGGTTCTTCCACTATGTCCGGGTCGGTCCGAACGAGGTGAGCGAAGAGGAAGAATCGGCCGCGCGCGACGAGGCGCGACGCATCAAGGAGGACGCGAAATGAACCACGACGACCCCAACCTGATCGTCCGCTACTCGGCGAACGAGCGCACGAACCACTGGATCACCGCGATCACGTTCGTGCTGCTCGCGCTGTCCGGGCTCGCGCTGTTCCATCCGTCGATGTTCTGGCTGACCGCGCTGTTCGGCGGCGGCCAGTGGACGCGGATCCTGCATCCGTTCGTCGGGCTCGTGATGTTCGTGTCGTTCGCGATCCTCGTCGTGCGCTTCTGGCACCACAACACGCTCGACGCGGACGATCGCCAGTGGCTGAAGCAGATCGGCGACGTGCTGACCAACCAGGAAGACAAGCTGCCGCCTGTCGGGCGCTATAACGCCGGGCAGAAGCTGCTATTCTTTACGTTGGTGGCGTGCCTGCTGCTGCTCCTGCTGTCGGGAGTCGTGATCTGGCGGCGCTACTTCTCGTTCTACTTCCCGATCGGGGTGATCCGCGCGGCCGCTGTCGTGCATGCCGTGGCGGCCTTCGTGCTGATCGCGAGCATCATCGTGCACATTTACGCGGCGTTGTGGGTGAAGGGCTCGATCGGCGCGATGGTGCGCGGCACCGTCACGCTGGGCTGGGCCCGCAAGCATCACCCGAAGTGGTTCCGTGAAAGCGTGAAATAACGCACTGGAGCGGAGCGCCTCGCCGATCGCGGCGGGCCGCTCCGCGCCTTCGCCGGAACTGCCCGAAAGCGCCGATGCGTCGGCGCTTGTTTTTTTGGAAGACATTTCTGTGACACAACGCATTCTCGAACCGACCGAGATCTCGGCACTCGATCATTCGGCCATTCCGCGCTTTCGCCTGCCGGAGCGCGCGACCGCGTTCGCGGCGCGCGCCGCGCGGCTGCGCAAGCTTGCCGACCTGAACCCGATCAGCGGCTACCTGCGGCTGATGGCCACCGTCGCCGACGCGCAGCATGCCACGCTGCAGACGCTGGACCTGCCGCTGCCGTCGAAGGAAGCGATCGCGCGTGCGCAGGAGCACTCGATGCCGCTCTTGCCGGCGCTCGACGGCGAGCGCGACGCACGGTGGCGCGCCGTGCTGTACGAACTGCTCGACCGCGTCGAAGGCGCCGGGCTCGTCAATCCGCAGCTCGCGAAACTGCTCGACCGGTTGCGCCTGATGGCGCCCGCCGAACTCGACGCGCAGGCCGACGCGATTCTCGCGCTGCGCTTCGCCGAAGTCGACCCGGCCACCGCGCCGTTCGTGATGGCCGCGCTGCAGGCGGTCTGGACGGACCTCGCGAGCCGCGTGACGCCGGCCGATGTCCCGTATCTCGACCAGCCGGGGCTGTGCCCCGTGTGCGGCACGCACCCGGTCGCGAGCGTCGTGCGGGTCGGCGGCCCGTACCAGGGCTACCGGTTCCTGCAGTGCGGGCTGTGCACGACCGAGTGGCACATGGTGCGCACGAAGTGCTCGCACTGTGATTCGACCAAGGGCATCGCGTACCACGGGATCGAGGGCGGCAGCGAAGCCGTCAAGGCCGAGTCGTGCGACGAGTGCAAGACCTATCGCAAGATCGGCTATCAGGAGAAGGACTACGAGTTCGAGCCGCTGGCGGACGATCTCGCCAGTCTCACGCTCGACCTGCTGATGAACGAGGCCGGCTATCAGCGCAGTTCGCCGAACCCGCTGCTGTGGCCGGACGTCGCGCGGGAAGCGGACTGACGGCACGGGCCGGGGGCGGCGCGCGAGCGCCGGCGCCGGCCGACTGCGAAGCATGAGACTGGAGCCACAACGACGTGACCGAACCGGGTGTGAATGAATTGAATGCGGTGCTGGCGCGCGTGCCGTCCGTCGAGCGCGTGCTGTCGTCGGCACCGTTGCAACCGCTGATCGCGGACTATGGCCGCACGCGCGTATTGAACGCCGTGCGCGCCGAACTGGAGCGTTGGCGCACCGCCGCGCAGCACGATCCGGCCGCGGCCGAGCCGCTCGACGAGCCGCGCATCGCCGCCACCCTCGCGCGCACGCTGGCCGCGCAGAGCACGGGCGCCGTGCGTGCCGTGTTCAACCTGACCGGCACCGTGCTGCACACGAATCTCGGGCGCGCGCTGTTGCCCGACGACGCGGTGCGCGCGGTGGTCGACGCGCTCACGCAGCCCGTCAACCTCGAATTCGATCTCGCCACGGGCCGCCGCGGCGATCGCGACGACCTGATCGACGCTTTGCTGTGCGAACTGACGGGTGCGGAAGCAGCGACCGTCGTCAACAACAACGCGGCGGCCGTGTTGCTGACGCTGTCGGCGCTTGCGGCGAAGCGGGAAGTCGTCGTGTCGCGCGGCGAGCTGGTCGAGATCGGCGGCGCATTCCGCATTCCCGACATCATGAGCCGCGCCGGCGCGAAGCTGCGCGAGGTCGGCACGACCAATCGCACGCACCTGCGCGACTACGCGGACGCGATCGGCCCGCGCACGGCGCTGCTGATGAAGGTGCACTGCAGCAACTACGCGATCAGCGGCTTCACGAAGGAGGCGACGCTCGCCGAACTCGCGCCGCTCGCGCGCGAGCGCGGCGTGCCGGTCGCCGTCGATCTCGGCAGCGGCACGCTTGCCGACCTGTCGCAATGGGGGCTGCCGCATGAAACGACCGTGCAGGAAACCGTCGCCGCCGGGGCAAACGTTGTCACGTTCAGCGGCGACAAACTGCTCGGCGGGCCGCAGGCCGGCCTGATCGTCGGCGACCGCGCGCTGATCGCGAAGATCAAGAAACACCCGCTCAAGCGCGCGCTGCGCGTCGGCAAGCTGACGCTCGCGGCGCTCGAACCCGTGCTGCGCCTGTACCAGTCGCCCGAGTTCCTGCGCGACCGGCTCACGACGCTGCGTCTGCTGACGCGGCCGCAGCGCGAGATCGCCGAAGCGGCCGAGCGCGTGCGCCCGGTATTGCAGGCCGCGCTCGGCAGCGGTTTCGACGTGGCGGTCGAGCCGATGTTCAGCCAGATCGGCAGCGGCGCGCTGCCGGTCGACCAGTTGCCGAGCGCCGGGCTCGTCGTGCGCACGGCGGACGGCAAGCGCGGCGGCCGTGCGCTCGTGCAGCTCGAGAAGCGGCTGCGCGAATGGCCGCGTCCGGTGATCGGCCGCATCGCGGACAACGCGCTGCGGCTCGACCTGCGCTGCCTCGAAGCCGCCGACGAAGCGGTGCTCGTCGCGCAATGCTCGCCGCTGGCGGGGCCCGCTGCATGATCGTCGGGACCGCGGGACACATCGACCACGGCAAGACGACGTTGGTGCGCGCGCTGACGGGCGTCGATACCGACCGCCTGAAGGAAGAGAAGGCGCGCGGGATTTCGATCGAGCTCGGTTACGCGTATACGCCGCTCGACAACGGCGACGTGCTCGGCCTGATCGACGTGCCGGGCCACGAGAAGCTGATTCATACGATGGCGGCGGGCGCGTGCGGGATCGACTTCGCGCTGCTCGTGATTGCCGCCGACGACGGCGTGATGCCGCAGACGCGCGAGCATCTCGCGATCCTGCAACTGCTCGGCGTCACGCATGGTGCCGTCGCGCTGACCAAATGCGATCGCGTCGACGGCGAGCGTGTGGCCGAGGTGCGCGACGAGATCGCCGCGTGGCTGCACGACTCGACGCTGGCCGGCGTGCCGATCTTCGAAACGCAGGCGACGGCAGCGGACGATCCGGGTGTCGCCGCGTTGAAGCGTCACCTGGCCGACGCGGCGATCGCGTGGCGCGCGCGCCGCGACGACGGGCTGTTCCGGCTCGCGGTCGACCGCGTGTTCACGCTCGCGGGGCAGGGCACGGTCGTGACGGGTACCGCGTTCGCGGGCCGCGTCGCGACGGGCGACACGCTCGCGATCGTGCGTACCGGCGGCGCGGCGCGTGTGCGCAGCATCCATGCGCAGAACCGGCCGGTCGAGATCGGCCGCGCGGGCGAACGGTGCGCGCTGAATCTGGCCGGTGTCGACAAGGCCGACGTCGAGCGCGGCGATACCGTCGCCGATGCGCGGCTCGCCGCGACGTCGCCGCGTCTGGACGTCGAGCTGACGCTGCTCGCGGATGCAGGGCTGTCGCTCACGCACTGGGCGCCGCTGCACGTGCATCTCGGCACGCTGCACCGCGTCGCCCATGTCGCGCTGCTCGACGGCGACACGCTCACGGCCGGCCAGCGGATGCGCGTGCAACTGGTGTTCGACGAACCGGTGTTCGCGCTGCCGGGCGACCGGTTCATCGTCCGTAATCCGCAGGCGACGCGCACCGTCGGCGGCGGCCGGGTGCTCGATCCGTTCGGGCCGGCCCGCAAGCGTCGTACGCCTGCCCGCCGCGCGTGGCTCGATGCGCTGGCCGCGTGGCTCGACGAAGGGCGTCTCGATGCGCTGCTCGCGCAGGCACCGCTCGGCATTGCGCGCGCAACGCTCACGCATCTGACGGGCTTCGCGCCGAATGCGCTGGCGTTGCCGGAAGACGCGCGGGCGATCGGGCAGCGCGACGCCGCGTCGAACGACGGCGCGGTGATTTCGCATGCGCACTGGCGCACGCTGCAGACGCGGGCGGTCGACACGCTGCGCGCGTATCACGAACGCATGCCCGACGAGCAGGGGCTCGACGCCGCGCGCCTGCGGCGGATGGCCGCGCCGCTCGTCGGCGATGCGCTATGGCGCGCGCTCGTCGATGCGCTGGTGGCCGGCGGCGAAGTCGCGCGCAGCGGGCCGTGGCTGCATCTGCCGTCGCATTCGGTGAGCCTGGAGCCGCGCGAGGAAGCACTCGCGCGGCAACTGTTGCCGCTGATTCAGGCGGGGCGCTTCGATCCGCCGTGGGTGCGCGACCTGGCGCGCGACACGGGCGCGGCCGAGGACGCGGTGCGCGCGTTGCTGCGCAAGCTCGCGCGGCGCGGCGACGTGCACCAGGTCGTGCGCGACCTGTTCTATCACGCGGACGTCGCGCGCGAGCTGGCGGCGCTGGTCGCGCATCTCGCGCCGTCGCGCGGCGGCGGGCTCGATGCCGCGACATTCCGTGATGCGACGGGGCTCGGCCGCAAGCGTGCGATCCAGATTCTCGAGTTCTTCGACCGGGTTGGGTATACTCGCTTCCACCGCGATCTTCACTACCTGCGGCCTGACAGCGGTTGGGTGGGTATTCAGGCGTAGGCGCTCGTTGTTCTTGGGTTCTTTTCCCACGGAAGGCATTCGTATCCGGTGGTACGGCCGGGCTTCAAACCCGGTTGGGGGTGTCAGACACTCCCGGGTCAGTTCGACTCTGGCTGCCTTCCGCCACCGCGATTCCCCGCGATCGGTGCGCGCCGCACGGCGCATCGCGTCTTGATCCGCTCGTCTTGAATCTTCCTCGTGGGAACCACGCACCGAGCAGCAAGCGGTGACGGCAAGGCGGCGTACGCGTTGCTTGTCGCGAACGAGGAAAATCCATCTCTGCCGTCGCGGGTCCGCAGAATTTTTCCGATTCGAATCCCGAAATAAAAGAAGGGTGAATTGCCGTGGGCCCGGCCTGTAAAGCAGGATTATCTTTCGTGGACTGAAGCGGTGTGCGTCGATAATTGAATAAGTGAAGAATATCGCAATCAAAACGCTAATGGTGATTGTGCGATTTCCAGAAACTATCAAACTGATTTTGATCCCGATTCCGATCGGACCGGTTTTGTGACGCGGGTTTGCAAGCTTGGCCGGGCGCATTGTCGGACGTCGGGCGGACAGGATGCCAACGCCGTCGCGCCGTGCGTGCCGCGCTGCTCGACCCTTCAACTTTTCCGGAAATCTGTCGACAATGTAAGGCGTTGCATTCCGAAATCGAGAACTGATTATTCCGGTTGCTGTGCGTGGTTTTATTTGGCAGGATTTTCATCACGTTGCCCGGTCCTAAAAAACAAAGCGGTCGATAATTCAATTAACGTAAATGACACGTTCCGGATGAGCGACGGTTTGACGGAAAGACGACAAGAAAAGTGAAGAGGCGGCGAACAGGCGGCATCGTTCGCAATTGGTGAATCAATCGCTTGCCCGGCAATGTCGATGCATCACGCCATCGATCCGGGTGAATCCGACACGGGGCGGTCATGGCGATACTCAAGAACGATTCTTCCGGGGAAGCGTGCCTGCTGCGCGCGTATCACGTGTTTGGCCGCGATGCCGCGCGCTGCGACACGGTCATCCGGGACGCATCGGTGTCCCGGGTCCATGCCCATATCCGCTGGAGCGGCGGTCTGTGGGAACTGCACGATCACAGCAGCAACGGCACGTCGGTATCGGGCGTGCCGTTGCGCGACGGTGAGCACGCGGTGCTGCGGCCCGGCGACGTGATCCGGTTCGGCCAGGCCGGTACCGCGCCGTGGCGCGTCGATGCGCTCGACGATCCGGCCGATACGCTGTGGCCGATACGCGGCGCCGCGCCGCCGATCGTGCTTGCGCCGAGCCAGACCCTGCCTGCCCGTGCCGCGCGGCCGATCACGATCGTCCGGTCGGCGGCCGGCGAATGGCTGTGCGACGATACGTTGCCGCCACGCACGCTCCATGACGGCGACGAAGTGTCGAGCGGCGACTGCACGTGGTGCGTGACGCTCGTGAGCCGCGGCTCGACGATGATGCTCGCCGCGCCCGCCGATCCCGCCCTGCCGGGGCATCTGCTCGAATTTTTCGTCAGCCGCAACGAAGAGCACGTGCGCATGCTGCTGCACGTGCGCGGCGGCGTGGTCGACCTCGGCGAACGGGCTCATCACTACAGCCTCGTCACGCTTGCGCGTGCCCGCTCGGCCGACATGCAGGCCGGCTACGACGCCGTCTCGCAAGGCTGGATCGACCTCGGTCGGCTGGCGCACATGCTGGGTATCGATCCGTCCCATGTCAACGTGCAGATTCACCGCGCGCGGAGCCAGTTCGCGGCGCTGCCGGGGCTCGACGCGAGCCAGCTCGTCGAGCGCCGGCGCGGCAGCGTCCGTTTCGGTGATTTTCCGTTCCGCATCATGCGCGGCGAGCATCTCGAATGCCAGTCGGTGCCGGGCGTCGCGCTGCGTATCGGCGCACTTCGTCCCGTGTCGGGCCCGGTCGTCCATTACTCGTGAACGCGGGGGAACAGGCCATGTTGCCGACCGTGTCCCGCACGCCCGAATCGCGGCAGCCCGTCGCGCCTTTCGCCGAGCTTGCCGGCAAGCGGCACTACCGGCTCGGCCCGCTGCTTGGCGAAGGCGGCAACGGTGTGGTGTTTCGCGCGACCTGCGGCGAAACGGGGCAGGCGGTCGCGATCAAGCTGATGCGCGACGATGCCGCGCGGACCGCGTCGGAGCGCGCGCACCAGCGCGCGCGCTTTCGGCGCGAGACGAGCCTGTGCGAAGCGCTGCGGCACCCGAACATCGTGGCGCTGCTGGACCGGGGGGAAGCGCCGGACGGGCGGCTGTTCGCGGTATTCGAGCTGGTGCAGGGCCTGACGGTGCGCGACCGGCTCGCGGCGCAGGGGCCGCTGTCGGCCGTCGACACCGGGCGCCTGATGACGGAAGTGCTCGACGCGCTCGCGGCCGCGCATCGGCGCGGCATCGTGCATCGGGACCTGAAACCGCAGAACATCGTGATCGCGATCGCCGATGACGGGCCGCACGCGAAGCTGCTCGATTTCGGCATCGGCGCATTGCTGCCCGGCGCCGAAGACGTCGCGCGCCAGACCGCGACGCTGGCGACCGAGGTGCTCGGTTCGCCGTCGTATTGCGCGCCCGAGCAACTGCGCAACGAGCCACCGACGCCGAGAAGCGACCTCTATGCATGGGGCCTGGTCGTGATCGAATGCCTGACGGGCAATGTCGTCATGCACGGCGCGAGCGTGGCCGACATTCTTTATCAGCAGCTCAGCCCGGTGGATGTCGCGCTGCCGCCGTCGATCGCGTCGCATCCGCTCGGCGCGGTGCTGCGGCGCGCGCTGAACAAGAATCCGGAGCAGCGCGCCGCGTCGGCCGACGAACTGGCGCGGCAGTTCCGCGCGCTGAACTTCGCGGCGCTCGTCGGCCAGTTCGACGCCGGCCGTGCAGGCCGGCAGCTGCGCCCGCACCCGTTCGCGCCGCGCGGCGACACGATCGCGGCGGCCGGCGAGTACCGGCAGGTCACCACGCTGTGCTGTTGCGTGGCGATTGCCGGGGAGGGCCGGCAACGCCACGCGGGAGCCGATCATGGCGACCTGCTCGACGGCTACGAGGAGCAATGGCTGACCAAGTGCGCCGACATCGCCGTCGGCTACGGCGCGCACGCGGGCGGGCGGCTCGGCGATACGCTGCTGTTCCATTTCGGCTTGCAGGGCGACATCGACCGGCCCGCCCGCCGCGCGGCGCGCGCGGCGCTCGACATGGTGCGGGTGGCCGAGCGCGCGCGGCTGCCGGTACCGGCGACGGCCGGCGGCATCGACGGCGGCGGCGACGGCTGGCGGGTCGAAGTGGCCGCCGCGATTCACGTCGGGCAGGTGCTCGCGCATGCATCGCACATGTCGGGCGTATCGACGCCCGCCGCGGCGTCGCGATTGTTGAGGCTCGCCGGACCCGGGCAGATCCTGGTCAGCGACGATGCGCGGCTCGCGCTCGATCGGCATGCCGACCATCGGCCGACCGCGTTGCGGCTGGCGCGCGCGGGCCTCCTGCCGCAGCCGGTCCATGAATTGCTCGGCGAGCGCCGCGCCGATACGCCGTTCGATTCGCTCGACACCGGCGTGCGGGTACCGATGGTCGGCCGCACCCACGAGCTCGACGCGCTGTTGCGCCATTGGCAGGAGACGCTCGCGCGATACCGTCGCGCGATGCGCGGCGAGCCTGCGCCGCACGGCGTGCCGCGGCTCGTCGTCGGTGAAGCGGGAATCGGCAAGTCGCGCCTCGTGCACGAGCTGTGCGAGGCCGTGCGGATCCAGGGCCACGCGTTCGCGCATTGCGGGTGCCTGCCGGAACGCGAGAATCATGCGTTGTTTCCGGTCCTGAGGTTCATCGGCGCGCATTGGCATATCGACGCCGACAGTCCGGCCGGCGGCGCGCTCGACGCGATCGACACGATGATCGCGCCGCTTGAGTGCGATCATGCGGCGGCCCGCGCCGCGCTCGCCACCTGGCTGGGGCTGCCGTGCGATGCGAAGGGGTTCCTGTGGTCGAGCGTACGCGAACGGCACGCGCTGTTCGACGTCCTCGAACAGTTGATCGTGTCGCTCGGCAACGGCGCGCCGGTGCTGCTCGTCGTCGAGGACGTCCAGTGGATCGACCGCGCGACCGAGGATTTTCTCGCCTACCTGCAGCGCTCGCCGCGCGCGGCGGCGCTCGCCGTCGTCTTCACGTCGCGCCCCGAGAAACTTGGCCGGTGGCGCGCCGCGACCGAGCGCCTGGTGCTGCGCCGCCTGCCGCGTGCCGACGCGCAGCGCCTGATGTCGGCGTACCTCGGGCAGGGCGTGCCCGATCCGGCCTGGCTCGACCCGCTTGCCCGCCGCACGGCCGGCATCCCGTTGTTCATCGAGGCCGTCGCGCGCGAGTTGACGACGAGCGGCGCGGACGGCGCGCTCGCGGGGCCGCGGGCAACGGATCCCTTTCCGCTTCCGCTGAGTCTCGGCGGCATGCTCGGTCTCGCGTTCGACCGGATCGACGATGCGCGCGACACCGCGCAGCTCGCCGCGACCATCGGGCTCGAGGTGGATGCGCAATTGCTCGCCGATGCATCGCCGCACGATCGGACCACGCTCGACGGGCATCTGCGGCTGCTGCTCGAAGAGCGGATCGTGTACGCGCAACATCGGCGCGATCGGGTGTTCTATGCATTCCGCCACGCGTTGATCCGCGACGCGGCCTATGAATCGATGCCGCCCGCCGTGCGGCGCGGCAACCATGCGCGGGTCGGCCGCGCATTGATCGCGGAAGCCGATCGGGGCGCCGGTGCGCACACGTTCGGTGTCGCCGGGCACTTCGCGCGCGCGGGTGCCCTGGCCGACGCGATCGCGCACGGCATCGACGCGGCGCGCCGTGCGCTCGAGGGCGCGCGGTACGATGACGCGATCCGCTACGGGCAAGCCGTGTTCGAATGGCTCGGCAATGCCGACTACGCGCAACGCGAACACGACAGCGCACGCATCCGCACGACGCTGACGCACGCGACGATGGCACGGTTCGGCTGGGCGGACCCGCAGGTGCGCGAGCATGCCGAGCTGCTGCTGCGGCAGGTGCGGACGCTCGACGACCCGGGGCTCGAGATCAGCGCGCTGTGGACCTTGTCGACCTACTACCACGTCGCGGGCGACCGTCCCACCGTGCGCGGGATCGGCTTGCGGCTCGACGCGCTCGCGACCGAGCGCGGCGATGCCGGCGTTCAGGTCGCGGCGGACGCGATGCGCGGCATGAGCCTGTGGGTCGACGGGCACTATGCGCGCGCCCGCGCCGCGTTCGAGGCGGTGCTCGCGGGCTACGACGTGCGGCGCGACGCGAACCACCGGCGCATCCTCGGGCTCGATACGCGTGCATGGACGATGGCGTCGCTCGCAAGCGTGCGCTGGTGCATGGACGACGATCCGCGGGCCGCGCTCGCGATGGCGCACGACGCGGTGTATTGCGCGACCTGCCTCGACCATTTGCCGACGCTCGGCGTCACGATGATGTACCTCGCGCGCACGTACCAGCTTGCGGGCGATCGCGATGCGGCGCTCGCGCTGTCGGACGCGATTCTGCGCCTGTCGGAGATTCACCGGCTGCGCGCGGTCGAGCACTACGCGGCGATCATTCGCGCGTGGGCGACCGGGGATCGCGCGGGTGTCGTCGAGCATCTCGACGCGCAGCGGCAATCGGGCGGGCGGCTCGGGCTGACCTACTACGCGTCGCTGCTGGCGGAACTGGATGCCGCGCGCGGCGAGTACGGCGCCGCGCTTGCCCGGATCGACGAATGCCTCGCACGGTGCGAATCGACCGGGGAGCGCTATTACGAAGCGCAACTGCTGATGAAGAAATGCGAATACTTGCGCCTGGCCGATCCGCGATGCGGCGGCGTGGCCGCGCTGGACGCGTGCCGGCGCGCAGTCGAAATTGCAACAGCGGCGTGCATGGGCCGCGTCGCCAGGCTCGCCGGAACGCTGTTGCAGTCGTTGCCGTAAGTGGTTCCATTCGTCCATCAGGAGAACAGAGAGATGAGCAAGGATCTTCGACTACCGACGTACGAGCAGTTTCTGGAATACCGCGCAACCGTCATCCGGGCGATCGCGCTGGCGTGGCATTCGCCGGCGTTTCTCGACGAACTCGAGGCCGACCCGATCGAGGCGCTGCGCGAGCATTTCGACTATCACTTTCCGTTCCGGCTCGACCTGAAGGTGCAGCCGAAATCGTCCGAGTGGACGCCGACCGTCAACGGCGACTGGACGGCCGGCCGGAGAAACAAGCTCACGCTGTACCTGCCGCCCGCGCCGGCGGACAAAGCGCAATTCGCGCAGGCGCTGGCCGCCTACAACGCGAACCACATCACCATCATGGAATGACCGCGGGGAAACCGACATGGCCAACAACAACGCGAATCCGACGCTCGAATCGATGCTGGAGTTCCAGAAGGTCTATCTGCGCGCGATCGCGCTCTCGTGGCGGGATCCGGAATTCAAGGACGAGCTGCTGGAGCGGCCGCTGGAGACGCTCGCGAAATACTTCGGTTACCAGTGTCCGTGGATCGTCGACATCGAGGTCGTCAAGACCCATGGCGATCATGGCTGGAAGAGCCATGCCAACGGCGGCGGGAGCTGGCACCTGCCGCGCAACGCGATGACGGTCGGCATACCGGAGCAGCCGTTGGGCCTCGACGAGGAGGCCGTTGCGCTCGCGGCCTACTGCGACGCCGGGCCGAGTTACCTGTTCACCTGCTGCTGACGCGGCGCGGCCGCGCCGTGTACCGTCGCGCGGCCCCGGCGCCGCGCGACGTTCGTTTCCCCGCCGCATGGAACCCGACGATGCTCGACGACCCTTCGCGCGTGTTGCGCTTCAAGCCGCATTTGCTCGTGCTCGATGCCGGGCCCGAGACCTTGTTCGTCGTCGACGAATTCAAGCGCGTGATGCTGTCCGGCGCGATTTTCGTGCGGATCGCGGCGTGCCTGCGGGCGCGGATGACGATCGCGGAGACCGTGACGTCGCTTGCCGGTGCGTTCGGCGAATGGGACGTGCTCGCGCGTCTCGATCAACTGGTGCGTCGCGGGTACGTGCGCGCGGACCTGCCGCACGACGACGATGCGGCGCGCGGCTTCTTCGAGCGTGCGGGGCTCGACGGCGACGCGGCTTGCGGGCACGTCGCGCAACTGCGTGTCGCGATCGAGCGGTTCGGTGCCGACGATACGGCGCTCGGGCGCGCGCTCGACGCAGCCGGCATCGACGTCGTGACGGAGGCCGGGCTGACCGTCGCGATCGCCGATACGCACGATCGCGACGATCTCGCCGCGTGCGCCGCCCGCGTCGCGGCGCGCGGCGGGGCGTTGCTCGTCGTGACGACGGGCGGCGTGCAGACGCTGATCGGACCGTTGCTGGCCGGCGGCGACGCGCTCGCCGACGCGCCGTGCATCGAATGCGTGCGCTACTGGATTCGCATCAACCGGCCCGTCGAAGCGCTGCTCGCGCGCCATCACGGCCGCGACGCGGCGCGTCTGCCGCCGGCGGCGTCGCGTGCGGCGGCCTTTGCCGCGGCGGCGCTCGTGGCGGCGACGGTCGAGCAGATCGCCGTCAACCCCGCGGCGTCGGCACGGGCGCAGACCCATATCGTGGCGCAGCGCATCGACACGCTGGCCGCCGAGCGTCACCGCGTGCTGAAACGTCCGCAATGTCCGTGCTGCGGCAATCCCGGGTGGATGCGCGAACAGGCGGCGCGCGCGCCGCGTCTCGCCGATCATGAACCGCTGGCGCGCGCCGACGGCGGCTACCGCATCGCCGATCCGCAGCAGGTGTTCGCGCGTCATGCCCATCTGGTCTCGCCGGTCAGCGGCGCGATCGCTTACCTGCATCCGATGCCTAAGCGGCACGCGGGCC
This sequence comes from Burkholderia sp. Tr-20355, assembly GCF_017104685.1. Taxonomy (NCBI): domain Bacteria; kingdom Pseudomonadati; phylum Pseudomonadota; class Betaproteobacteria; order Burkholderiales; family Burkholderiaceae; genus Burkholderia; species Burkholderia sp. Tr-20355. The sequence continues at coordinate 40,354 of NZ_JAAGPK010000067.1, forward strand.
TGCGCAAGGTCTACGCGTCGGGCTTTCTCGTGTGCCCGGCGGCCGTGCCGGGCAGCAACCGCTTCGACAGGATCTGCGCCGGCAAGGGCCGTACCGACGATCAGGCCCGCGCGAGCGCGCTGTGCGAGGCGCTCGAGCGATTCAGCAGCGTGTACCAGGGGGACGAGGCGACGCTGACGGGAAGCCTCGAAAGCCTGCTCGCCGATCCCGCATGCGACGCCGCCCCGATCCACGTGAACGCCCTTCAGCAGTTCAGCGAACGGCAATTCGACGCGCGCGACGCGATCAACGCGTTGACCCGCGATGTCCGGAAACAGGTGCCGCCGCGCTTCACGGCGCACGACGTCATCGACTGGACGCCGGCCTGGTCGCTCGTGACCGGCCGGCGTCACCTCGTGCCGCTGAGCTACTGCTATGCGGAAACGCCGGACAGCGCGCGGGCGCCGGCCGCGTGCGTGCACAACCCCAACGGCTGCGCGGCGGGCTCGAGCCTCGACGAGGCGATCCTGCAAGGCATGCTCGAATTGATCGAGCGCGATGCGGTCGCGATCTGGTGGTACAACCGGATCGCGCGGCCCGGCATCGAATTGTCGAGTTTCGATGATCCGTATTTCGACGCGCTCGTGCGCGAATACGCGACGCTCGGATGGCGTTTGTGGGCGCTCGACATCACCGCCGACCTCGGGGTGCCGACCGTGGCCGCGCTCGCGGAAAATCCGCAGGACGGGCGCTTCTCGATCGGCTTCGGCTGCCATCCGGACGGCGCCATCGCAGTGAACCGGGCGCTGACCGAAGTCAACCAGTTGCTCGATGTCGCCGCGGATGCGCCGGACCCGTGGGATCGCGGCAAGCTGGCGGACACCGGATTCCTGTATCCGGCGGCCGATTTGCCCCGCACGAGCCGCTCGACGTGGCAGCCGATCGGCGCCGCGTCGCTGCCGGCTGCGATCGCGCAGGGTGTCGGGCGCATCGCGGCGGCCGGCATGGACGTGCTCGTCGTCGACAAGACGCGACCCGACCTCGGCCTGTCCGTCGTGCAGGTGATCGCGCCGGGGCTGTGCCATTTCTGGCCGCGCTTCGGCGCGCAACGGCTCTATTCGGTTCCCGTTCGACTGGGTTGGCGGGGCCAGCCGAGCCGCGAGACGGAGTTGAACGAGGCGCTGCTGTTTCTCTGACGGGCCGGTCGCCGCGGCACGACGGCCCGCCA